>CAZDEI010000071.1:0-5402 GCA_964504325.1 uncultured Eubacteriales bacterium
CATATTTACCCTTTGCGGGCGAGGTTACGGTCAACGGTGACAGAAACCGCTTAAAGCAGGTTTTCATAAATATAATCGACAACGCCGTGAAATACACCAATTCGGGCGGTCAGATAATAATTTCCTCGGCACTTGAGGAGGGCTGTATCAGGCTTCTCGTTCAGGATACCGGAATAGGAATCCCAAAGCAGGATCTTGACCATGTAAAGGAAAGATTTTACAAGGCCAACAAGACTGTTCGCGGCTCGGGCATAGGGCTTGCAGTGGCGGACGAGATAATCAATCAGCACAACGGTCTGCTTATAGTCGAAAGCACCGAAAATGTCGGCACCTCGGTGTCGGTGGTGCTGCCAATAGCTCAGCGTGACGCGGCGAGTGAACAGCAAGGAAAGGATGAAGCCGTTCAAAATGAAGAAGGAAAATAAATACTGCAGCATAGGCGGGCAGGCTCTGATCGAGGGAATAATGATGAAAAGCCCTCAAAGGACCGCCCTTGCCGTCAGGCTTCCGGACGGAGAAATAGATATTTCGGATTTCGGAGGAGCCTCGATAAAGGAAAGGCACAAGCTGCTCGCTCTGCCTATCGTAAGGGGAGTTGTAGGACTTGTCGAATCTCTGACAACCGGCTACAAGGCGCTTATGCTCAGTGCGGACAAATCGGGCTTTGCCGAGGAGGACGGAGAGCAGCTCACCGATAAGCAGAAATCCACCTTTACCGCAATTGCGGGAACGGTCGGTGTCGTGCTCGGAGTTGTGCTCGCGGTTGTGCTTTTCATGCTGATTCCTTCATGGCTTTTCGAGCTTACCGATAAATATATCACGGCAGGATATATGAGCACGCATAATTTGAAGCCGCTTTTCGAGGGCATCGTAAAGATTGCCGTTTATGTCGGCTACATAGCCGCGGTTGCGCTTATGAAGGATATTAAGCGTGTTTTCATGTATCACGGTGCCGAGCACAAAACAATATTCTGCTATGAGGCAGGCGAGGAGCTGACGGTTGAAAATGTCAAAAAGCACCGTCGCTTTCATCCGCGCTGCGGTACCTCGTTTCTCTTTCTCATGCTTGCGGTCAGCATTTTCGTGACGGGCCTGCTCACCTCTGTGCTTCCCGACTTTGTGGTTCACACTCAGTATATTTGGGTACCCGTCAAGATACTTCTCGTGCCGCTGATGTGCGGACTCGGCTATGAGCTGATCCGCTTTTGCGGCAGACACGATAACCCTTTAACCCGTATAATTTCCGCTCCCGGGCTTTGGATGCAGAGGCTCACGACCAAGGAGCCGGAGGACGGCATGATAGAAATAGCCATTGCGGCTTTGAAGGCGGTCGCGCCGCCGATTGAGGATGTCGAAAGTGCCGAGCAGGAGTGACCGACTTGAAATAATGCGGCGTCTGTCGGCAGCCGGAATAGAGGCCGCGGTTTTTGAGGCAGGGCAAATAGCAAGGGAGTTCCCCGAGCCCGATGCGGCAAGGGCAGCACTTGAGCGACGAATCGCGGGCGAGCCGCTGCAGTATATCATCGGCGAATGGGAATTCTTCGGAATCCCCTTCAAGGTCGGCTCGGGCGTGCTTATTCCCCGTGCGGACACAGAGGTGCTTGTCGAGCAGGCACTGAGCTTGATTGGCGGCAGAAAAGCGAGAGTGCTCGATCTTTGCTCGGGCAGCGGAGCTATAGCCGTTGCGATTGCACTTAATTCCTCCGCGACGGTTACGGCGGTCGAAAAAAGCCCCGAAGCATTTCGCTATCTTACCGAGAATGTCAGGCAAAACGGTGCACCCGTTGAGTGTATAGCGGCTGATATTTTCGAGGATATCTGTCCCGAAGAACAGCAAGCCGGCGCACCTCTTTCGGGAAAATTCGACCTTATTCTGTCAAATCCGCCCTATATAGCGAGCGGCGTGATAGCTACTCTGTCGGCAGAGCTCGGATATGAGCCGAAGGAGGCGCTTGACGGCGGAGAGGACGGCTTGATATTCTATCGCAGGCTTGCCGATTATTGGTCACGGCGGCTTGTCGACGGCGGCGTCCTTGCCGTTGAAATCGGCTATGATCAGCAGGAGGCGGTCACCGAAGCTTTCAGGGCCGCAGGCCTTGCGAACATCAAGACCGTCAGAGATTATTCATCAAACCCCCGAGTTGTATCGGGAATCAAAATATAAGCAAACGGTTCAATAAAGAACGGAGGAAGATATAAATGGCAGCAGCATCCGATAAGCAAAAGGCATTGCAAACAGCACTTCAGCAGATCGAAAAGCAGTTCGGTCAGGGCGCGGTAATGAAGCTCGGAGAGAACACGAAAATGAGTGTAGACCACATATCGACCGGCTCACTTTCGCTTGATATGGCGCTCGGAATAGGCGGAGTCCCCAAGGGCAGAATTGTCGAAATCTACGGCCCCGAGTCCTCGGGTAAAACGACCGTTGCACTGCATATCGCCGCAGAGGCACAGAAAAAGGGCGGCGAGGTCGCCTTTATAGATGTTGAGCACGCACTTGATCCGGTTTATGCCGCTAATTTGGGCGTCGATATCAGCTCTCTGCTTGTTTCTCAGCCGGACACGGGCGAGCAGGCACTTGAAATAACCGAAGCACTTGTGCGCTCCGGCGCTCTTGATGTTGTGGTTATCGACTCGGTTGCCGCACTTGTTCCCAAGGCGGAAATCGACGGTGATATGGGTGATTCCCATGTCGGTCTTCATGCCCGTCTCATGTCACAGGCCTTGAGAAAGCTTACGGGTGCGATTTCGAAATCCGATTGCGTTGCCGTATTTATCAATCAGCTCCGCGATAAGGTCGGAGTCATATACGGCTCAAGCGAGACCACCACGGGCGGCAGAGCCTTGAAATTCTACGCCTCGGTGAGAATAGATATCAGAAGAATAGAGGCTATAAAGGTAAACGGTGAGGTTATCGGTAACCGTACCCGTGCAAAGATAGTCAAGAATAAGGTGGCACCTCCCTTCCGTGAGGCGGAATTCGACATAATGTACGGAAAGGGAATCTCGCACGACGGAGAGCTTGTCGATCTCGGCGTAAAGTATGAGGTTCTGAGAAGATCGGGTGCCTGGTTCTACTGCGGAGACGAAAGAATCGGTCAGGGACGCGATAATACTAAGCAGTATCTTGCAGAGCATCCCGATTTTGCCGCAAGGGTAGAGTCCGAGATTAAGGAAAAGATGCTCAAGCAAACCGCCCTTACCGCGGCGAGAGCCGACCGTGCCGAGGAGACCGAGACGGCTGCTACCGCAGCGGCACCTGCGCCCGCGGTCACCGAAAAGCCCGCTGCCAAAAGGACAAGGGAGTCCAAGGTAAGCATTGATATTTCGGTTGACGACTGATGCGAATAATCGAGACGAGACAGCGTCGAAAAAAGCTCACGGCGGTGATCCTCGATTCGGAATTATATGACCTTGATTTTGCCCTTGAAAGGGACGAGACCACGGGAATGCCGCTGATAGACACCCTTCTTGCCGCCGAGCGCGGTCTTGAGGCCGGTGTCGAGCTGACCGAGGCCGAGCTCGCCGAGCTCGCCTCCGAATCCTTTTACAGACGGGCAACCTCACGGGCACTCTGGTATCTTTCGCGCTCCGATTGCTCGGAAAAGGAGCTGCTCACAAGGCTTGAGCGCTCCTTTCCGAGAGAGGCGTCCGAGGGTGCCTGCCTTCGTATGAAGGAGCTCGGCTTTCTGAATGATGAGCGGTATGCGGAGCGCCTTGCCGAGGGCTATTTGAAGTGCAAAAGGATCGCTCCCCGTAAGGCCGAAATGCTGATGTCGGCAAAGGGAATAGACAGGGAGCTTGCCCGTGCGGCACTCGAGAGCACCGAATCGGACAGCGTTGCGGTTATTTGCGAGCTGATAGAAAAAAAGTACAGCAGCCGCCTGACCGATCGAGTCGGTGTCGAAAAAACGGCCGCCGCTCTTGCGAGAAGGGGCTTCTCCTTTTCGGATATACGGGAAGCGATAAGGCGCTTTAACGAGGAAGCGGAGCTTACAGAGGATTAATAATCAAACACCCTTGCACTGCCGAAAAGCGGCAGAATGGAGATTAAAATGGCAAAAATATCAATGGTATCACTCGGATGCCCGAAAAATCTTGTGGATGCGGAAATGCTGCTTGAGTCCCTGAAAAATGCGGGCTACGAGATAACTCCGTATGAGAATGAGGCCGATGTGATAATAGTCAATACCTGCGGCTTTATTGAGGACGCAAAGCGTGAGGCAATAGAAAATATTTTGGAATGCGCGAAATATAAGGAGGAGGGCGCCCTCAAGGCACTTATAGTCACCGGCTGTCTTGCGGAGCGCTACCGCGACGAAATAGCCGAGCAGCTCCCCGAGGTGGATGCCGTGGTCGGCATAGGCCGCAATTCCGAAATTGTCGAGATTGTAAAAAATGCGTTAGACGGTAAAAAGGCTTCATATTACGGTGAAAAAACGGCGCTTGACATCACCGCTCCCCGAATGGTGTCGACACCCTTTTACACCGCCTACATAAAAATAGCCGAGGGCTGCAGCAATCACTGCACCTACTGCGCGATTCCTTCAATACGGGGTCCCTTCCGCTCGCGCGAAAAAGAGGGAATTATAGAGGAGGCACGGCAGCTTGCCGCAAGGGGCGTAAGGGAGCTTGTCGTTATCGCACAGGACACCACCCGATACGGCGAGGATATCTACGGTGAGTCGAGACTTGCCGAGCTGCTTAAGGAGCTTTGCGAAATCGACGGAATAGAGTGGATAAGAACTCTTTACACCTATCCCGAGCGCATAACCGACAGGCTGCTCGACACGGTCGCCGCCGAGCCGAAGCTCTGCAAATATTTCGATATTCCCGTTCAGCATTGCAATGCCGAGCTTCTGCATAGAATGAACAGAAGGGGAAGCAGAGAAAGCCTTACCGCTCTCATGAGCAGGATAAGAGAAAAAATTCCGAATGTCACTCTGCGCACCACCCTCATAACCGGCTTCCCGGGCGAGACCGAGGAGCAGTTTACCGAGCTGTGCGAGTTTGTGAACGAGGTTCGCTTTGACAGACTCGGCTGCTTTGCCTATTCTCCCGAGGAGGGAACGCCCGCCGCCGCCTTTGAAAATCAGGTCGACGAGCAGCTCAAGGCCGACAGAGCGGAGAATATCATGAACGATCAGCTCAGAATAGTCGAGGACAAAAACAGTCAGAGAATAGGCTCGACCGTTCGAGTGCTTATTGAGGGCTACGACAATTATATCAAATGCTGGTTCGGCAGAAGTGAGGCCGATGTCCCCGATATTGACGGAAAGGTTTTCTTTATGTCCGACAGGGAGCACAGCATAGGCGATTTTGCCGAGGTGCTTGTAAACGATACCGTTGAATACGATCTTTTGGGAGAGGAAGCAGAATGAACACACCAAATAAGCTTACGG
>CAZDEI010000072.1:0-3456 GCA_964504325.1 uncultured Eubacteriales bacterium
TAATATGAAGCTTCTGGCCCGTGCGGTATCTCAGCGAACCGCGAGAAAAACGGGCATAGAGATACACCCGGGCGCCGTTCTCGGCAGAAGACTCGTTATCGACCATGGCACGGGCGTTGTCATCGGCGAAACCGCCGAGATAGGGGACGATGTTCTCATATATCAGGGTGTCACACTCGGAGGCACGGGTAAGGATACCGGAAAGCGCCACCCCACAATAGGCAACAATGTCATGATAAGCACGGGAGCCAAGGTGCTCGGTCCCTTCAAGGTCGGTGACAACAGCCGTATCGCCGCAGGGGCTGTGGTGCTGGAGGAGGTGCCCGAAAACTGTACCGTTGTCGGTGTTCCGGCAAAAATCGTCAAAAGGGACGGGGTAAGGTTGCGCGCACCTCTCGATCAAATACACATACCCGATCCGGTTTCACAGCAGCTTTGCATGCTGAGGCACGAAATAGAGCTTTTGAAAAAGCAGCTTTCCGAAAAGGAAGAATAAGAAAAAACAGGCAGGAGAATAATATGAAGATCTACAACACACTGACAAGAAGCAAGCAGGAGCTCGTTACGGTCGAGCCCGGACGGGTGAAAATATACGCCTGCGGACCTACCGTTTATAATTATATTCATATCGGCAACGCACGACCCATCTGTGTTTTCGATGTGCTCAGAAGATATCTCGAATGGCGCGGACTTGAGGTCGACTATGTTTCCAATTTCACCGATATCGACGACAAGCTTATTAAAAAGGCCAACGAGGAGGGCATAACCGTCGCCGAGGTTGCCGAAAGATATATCGCCGAATTCCGAACCGATGCCGACGGACTCAATGTCCGCAGAGCAACCGTTCATCCGAGAGCAACCGAAAATATAGATGCCATAATAGGAATAATCAAGGCTCTTGAGGATAAGGGCTATGCGTATGCTTCAAAGGGAGATGTGTATTTCCGCGCACATCGCTTTGCGGAATACGGTAAGCTTTCTCATCAGCCGCTTGAGGAGCTTGAGGCCGGTGCGAGAATAGATGTTTCGGAAATCAAGGAGGATCCGATGGATTTCTGCCTTTGGAAATCCGCAAAGCCCGGCGAGCCGTTTTGGGAGTCGCCCTGGAGCAACGGCCGTCCCGGCTGGCATATCGAATGCTCTGCAATGGCCGAGAGATATCTCGGAAAAACGATTGATATTCATTGCGGAGGACAGGATCTTATATTCCCTCACCATGAAAACGAGATCGCACAGTCCGAGTGTGCAAACGGCTGCGATTTTGCCCATTATTGGATGCATAACGGCTATATAAATGTCGATAACCGTAAGATGAGCAAGTCGCTTGGAAACTTCTTTACCGTGCGCGAGGTTGCCGACAAATACGGCTATGAGCCTATCAGATATATAATGATTGCCTCTCACTATCGCAGTCCAATAAATTACGGAACCGATATAATCGAGCAGGCAAAGGCTGCACTTGAAAGACTTTATACCTGCCGCCGTAATTTGGAGTTTGCTTTAAAAAACGCCCCCGAGGGCGGAGTCGTTCCCGTGCTCTTCGAGGAAAAGAAAAACGAATTTATTGCCGCAATGGAGGACGATCTTAACACAGCGGATGCTATCGGCGTGCTTTTCACACTTGCAAAGGAGCTTAACATACTTTCCAACAGTGAGTCGGCAGGAAGGGCTGCGCTTCAAGCCGGACTTGAGCTCTTTGACGAGCTCTGCGGCGTGCTCGGGCTTCTTTACGCCGAAAAGGAGGAGAGCCTTGACGCCGAGATAGACGCACTTATAGCAGAGCGCACAGAGGCAAGAAGAAGCAGAGATTTCAAGCGCGCCGACGAAATCAGAGATCAGCTTAAGGCACAGGGTATAATTCTTGAGGATACTCCGCAGGGTGTAAAATGGAGCAGACAGTAAAAAGGCGAGAGCCTCTTGCAAACGGCCTCGGCATATTCGTCAGCAGGGAGCATTCCTTCGGTACCGATGCGGTGCTGCTTGCAAATTTCGCCGCAAACGGTCGAAGAGGAATGAAAGCCGTCGATCTCGGAACGGGCTGCGGAATAATTCCCATGCTGCTCATAAAGGACGGTGCGGTGAGTGAGGCTACGGGGCTTGAGCTCAGCATGCCGGCCTGCGAGCTTGCCGCCGAAACGGTTGCCGAAAACCGACTTGAGGACCGCTTCAGGGTTATCAACGGAGACATTCGGGCTCTGCCCGATGAGCTGCCGAGGGCTCGGTTTGATCTTGTGACCTGTAATCCGCCCTATAAGGCGGCGGGAGCGGGAATAGTCAGCAGAACGGCAGCGGACAAAAGAGCACGGCATGAGACCGAATGCACCCTTTTAGATGTCTGCTCTGCCGCAGCTAAGCTGCTGAAATTCTCCGGCAGGCTTTGTATTTGTCAGCGCCCCGAAAGGCTGACGGATATATTTGCTGAAATGCGAGCGGTAGGAATAGAGCCCAAAAGGCTTCGCGAGGTGATACAGCGCGAGGGCGGAGCTGCATGGCTTGTGCTTGTCGAGGGAAGACTCGGCGGAAGGCCCGGGCTTACTCTGCTGCCTCCTCTTTACATAGAGAGCAGCGGCAGGCTTTCGGAGGAAATGATGAATATATACGGTGCGTACAAGGAAGGACACGGTGATTCGGTATGAGCGGTAAATTATATGTGGTGGGAACACCGATCGGCAATCTTTCCGATTTTTCTCCTCGTGCCGAGGCAACCCTTCGCGAGGTTGATTTCATAGCTGCCGAGGATACACGAGTCACCTTAAAGCTGCTCAACAGGTTCGAAATCGAGACCCCCATGATAAGCTATCATGAGCATAACAAGCTCTCAAAGCATGAGCTTATAGCCGACAGAATGCTCGGCGGAGAAAGCTGTGCTCTTGTTACGGATGCCGGAATGCCGGCTATATCGGATCCGGGCGAGGAGCTCGTTCGCTACTGTCTCGATAGGGGAATCACCGTAGAATCCGTGCCGGGCCCCTCGGCCCTGATAACCGCACTTGCCATATCGGGAATGCCGTCGGGAAGATTTTCCTTTGAGGGCTTTCTTTCGGTTAACCGAGTTCAGCGAGCAGAGCACCTTGAATCGGTAAAAAACGATACGCGAACCCTTATTTTCTATGAGGCTCCGCACAAGCTTGCGGCCACCCTGAAGGCAATGTCCGAAGTCCTCGGTGACCGGGAAATAGCACTTGTAAAGGAGCTTACCAAGCTGCATGAGAGGGTGGAGCGAACCACTCTTTTTGCCGCACTTGAAAAGTACACCGAGGAGCCTCCCCGCGGAGAATATGTCCTGATCGTTCACGGCGCCGAGGAGGCGTCCGAGGAATACACTCTCGAGGAGGCGGTCAGGCTTGCCGAGGGTCACCGCAAGGAGGGAATGAGCGCAAGTGCCGCGGCAAGAGAGGCTGCAGCCGAAACCGGACTGAAGAAAAGTGATATTTATAAGGCATTGCTGTCGTAAGC
>CAZDEI010000072.1:3466-5354 GCA_964504325.1 uncultured Eubacteriales bacterium
ACGGAAAAGGGTGTATAATATCGATTATACGGGAGCTGCTTTGAGCCCTTGTTGCTCTTGAAATCAAATAATCAAACAAAAACGGGATATCCGCGCGCTTGGCACGGGTATCCCGTTTGATATTGATGGGGTGGGTCTCGAGGCTGAGCCTATTCAGACACGGCAAGAGCGATGAATCTTTCACCCTTGCTGTTTACGGCACAGTAGAAGTGGTGATTCTTGCCGTTGTGTCTTATAAACCAGGTCTTGTGAGCGTGAATGTCTTCCCATTCGAGCTCGGGCTTTACAAGAGGCTCGCTGCTCCAATGAGTCCAATTAATAAGATCTCTCGAGCAGGCAAAGGTATTGTAGGCATTGCCCTCGTTTTTGTATCTGAAGAAGAACATCACATAGATATCGCCGATGCGGACTATCTGTGGGTCGCCGCAGATCTTTTCGCCGGGCTGTCCCGTGACGAGGTCGACCACAGGTCTGTCGCCGTAGCGCTCCCAATTTTCGCCGTCATTCGACACGGCAAGGAAAATTCTTTCGGTGTCATCCTGAGCTTTGCCGTTGTAGGCGTTTACATATTTAAAGCCGGTCACCTTGAGCTCATCCTCAAAAAGAAAGCTCTTGTACAGAGTCTTGGTCTCAAGCTCTCTGCCGTCGGGATCCTCGGGCCTCAGGATGGGCTCGGGAAAGCGAGTGAAGCCGTTCGGATCGGTGGGATCACTGCTTTTGGCAAGCCCCATATAGAGAGGATCGGGCTCGTAGCCGTCGCTGTTTCCCGCAAGGTAGGATATGTAGTAGCTTCCGTTTATGCGGTGCAGCTCGCCCGTGCCGTCGTAATTGATATCGGGATAGGCAATGTAGCCTGCGCACTGCTTGCTGTCCCATCTGTTAAGCTCGTTTCTGCGGAAAACGCTTCCGACATAATCCCAGGTCAAAAGATCCCGAGAACGGGCAAGGTGAGTTTCGTAGCCCGAAACGGCACAATCGCTGTTTATGGCTATAAAATACATATAGTAGAAGCCGTCCTTAAAGAAAACGGTGGGACTGTCGGTAAGATGACCGTCAAGCCGTATAACGGCGCCGAGCTTTTTCGGGGTTTTGATTTTTTCGTATATTTCCTGCATCTCGGTCTCGGTCACGGGCTTCAATGTGCTTTTTTTGAATTCTATCATGGTTTCCTCCGAAGCAGAAAAAAATTTGTGTATGCAAGGCGTGTCCCGAGGTCGAGACCCGTCGGAATTCGTATTCCCGTTTGATTATAGCATAAAATAACAGAATAAACAAGATGCACAGTAATTTTGATAGCTCAAAGCTTTATTAACGGGAAATTCAGTGATAGCTCGGTGCTTTACTCTTGGTTAGCTATCCCGATACGCCGTGACTGCCTTTTCCGTAATTTTCTTTTTATATTTCTTCAATTTCATAATCGGTTCTTTTGCCTTTGATGCGTTTGGCACGAAAGCTTTTCCCGTTTGCCTTCCAGTGAGGAAAGCTGCTTGCTTTTTCTTCGTTGGTATCACGATGGCAAATTTCGATATTTCCGATTACATCACTTCCGCCGGCGGATGTCGGTCTTATGTGGTCGAGTGTCGGATGATACGCACTGCTCGGATCGCCGCAGGCTGATTTTTTCATCAACCGTCCTGCATAATCGTATACGGCTTCCTTTCTGCCGTAAACCCGATTCCACACATCAATTGTTCGATACTTTGACATTTTGATTGCCTCCTTTTTCTTGCGAGTGTTGCGATTTGTCTACTATGCTCCGGATGAAATTGCCCATTTTGTGATCAATTTCTCGATTCGAATTTTTTATATTTGCAAGCCTCCGTTGTAACGACAACGCAGTGCGCCGAGGGCTCTGAAATATGCATATTAATCATACCACGCTTTACGG
>CAZDEI010000073.1:0-5255 GCA_964504325.1 uncultured Eubacteriales bacterium
GTTTTCATCAAGATAAAAGCTCTTGTTATCCTTTGTGAAAACCACCGAAAGAGTATTTCGGTTAGGATCCTTTCCGAGAAGGGAAAGCTTGTTTTTGAGAAATTCGGTTACGTTTACAATGTTTTCCATGACCTCTGCGGGCTTCGGGAAAACGGCTTGATTTATATGCTGCAGGGTGTATTTTGTGTCGTTGCCGTCATTATCGCGACAGGTGACCAGGAAGGTGTCGTTTATATGTCCGTCGCCGTATGCGCGGGCAGAAACGCAGGCACCCTCTACGGGGAACCGTGAAATGATTGCCTTGATATCCGCAAGCTCTATACTCATTAAATACCGCACCTCATTTATTGATGTATATCCATAGTACAATATTTTGCTTCGTTTTGCAAGTGAAAGTAGAAAAGAGTCTGTGCCGCGTGCCGAAAAGCCGCATAAGTCGACAGCCCTCGACACATCTGTTTTAAGCAAGGCATGATGCGCTTGGCCGTCCGCAGCCCCTCGGAAATAAAAAAGCAGACGAACGGAAGCCCTCCGCTTGTCTGCTCTGCCGCCGCGGGATCGCGCACGGTTATTTTAAACCTATTTAATGAGCCTTGCATGACGATCGAGAGCCTCGAAGGTTTCGTCGCTGATATCATGCTCCATTTTGCAGGCGTCGGCGGAGGCGGTTTCGGGATTCACACCGAGCTTGATGAGAAAATCCGTCAGCATACGGTGCCGGTCATAGATTTTCGAGGCGATTGCACGCCCCTCCTCGGTGAGGGTGATGTGACCGTCGCGGTCAACACTTATAAAGCCGCCCTCTTTTAACAGACCGACGGCTCGACTTACGCTCGGCTTAGAAAAGCCCATATATTCGACAATGTCTATTGAGCGCACCTGCGGCTGCCGCTCGGAAAGAATAAGCACGGTTTCGAGATACATCTCGCCCGATTCCTGTAAATGCATAATAACACCTCGGTTCCGATTAATAATAACACAAGCGGCTGCTTTTTTCAAGCCGAAAAGAGAGTTACTCGTCGGAAGCCCGAGCTCTCGAGCAAAAAAGCCCGAAAAAGTCGAAAAAAGCTATTGACAAATTAAGGCAGAGGTAATATAATGTTTGTTGGAGTTAGCGAGAGCTAACTTATACCATCCTCCCCAAGGCGGAGGAGCGCACGAAAGGAAGCAGACATATGCCGCTGATTTTTGCCAATCCGGGTGAAGAGAACATAATCAAGCGCGTCTCGGGCACTCCCGAGGTAAAAAAGCATCTTGAGGATCTCGGCTTTGTTCCCGGCGCCACCGTTACAGTGATAAACACACTCGGCGGAAATGTCATAGTCAATGTCAAGGAAGCGCGTGTTGCGGTAAGCCGTGAGATGGCGCAGAAAATATTTATTTGACGGAGGGGGAAACGCAAATGAAAACTCTTAAGCAGGCCAAGGTCGGCGAGACCGTAAAGGTTGTAAAGCTCAGCGGAGAGGGTGCCGTAAAGCGTCGCATTATGGACATGGGCATCACCAAGGGCGTTGAGGTCTACATTCGCAAGGTAGCTCCGCTCGGAGATCCCATTGAGGTCACCGTTCGCGGCTATGAGCTTTCGCTTCGTAAGGCAGATGCCGAAATGATTGAGGTTGAATGAGCCTCACGCCGAAAGTGAAGCAGATTTTATTTTTAAACAACGGTTAGCTTATACTAACCAAATGAATTTGTAGTAAGGAGATCAGAAAATGAGCATTAAAATTGCCCTTGCAGGCAATCCGAACTGCGGAAAGACAACCTTGTTCAATGCTTTGACGGGCTCTAATCAGTTCGTCGGAAACTGGCCGGGCGTTACGGTTGAGAAAAAGGAAGGAAAGCTTAAAAAGCATGACGGTGTAACGGTCGTTGACCTTCCCGGAATTTATTCGCTTTCGCCCTATACTCTTGAGGAGGTTGTCGCAAGAAATTTCCTTATAGAGGAGCGTCCCGATGTTATTCTCAATATCATCGACGGAACCAATCTCGAACGAAATCTTTACCTCACCACACAGCTCACCGAGCTCGGAATCCCCGTTGTTATTGCCGTTAATATGATGGATGTTGTCAAAAAGAACGGCGACAAGATCAACGTCGGTGAGCTTGAGCGTAAGCTCGGCTGTAAGATAGTCGAAATTTCCGCGCTTAAGGGCACCGGCATAGCCGAGGCGGCCGAGCAGGCCGTAAGGGCGGCCGAGAACAAGGTCAAGACCCTTCCCATGCACACCTTCTCGGGCACCGTGGAGCATGCCATTGCCCATATTGAGGAGGCCGCGGTGCATTCCATGCCCGAGGAGCAGCAGCGCTGGTACGCCGTCAAGATCTTCGAAAGGGACGAAAAGGTTCTCGCAAAGCTTGAGCTCCCTGCCGAAAAGCTTGCTCACATCGAAACCGATATAGCCGCTGTCGAAAAGGAGCTTGACGACGATGCCGAAAGCATCATCACCAACGAGCGCTACATATATATAGCGGAGCTCATCAAGGGTTGCTATAAGAAGAGAGACGCCGGCAAGCTCACCGTTTCGGATAAGATTGACCGCGTTGTCACCAATCGCTTTGCCGCACTTCCCATCTTTGCGGTTGTAATGTTCCTTGTATATTATATATCCGTAACCACGGTCGGAGCCTGGGCCACCGATTGGACCAATGACGGACTCTTCGGAGACGGCTGGCATCTCTTCGGCATCGGCACCTCCGACTATGAGGAGGATATGAATGCATACGCCGAGAGCAATATCTGGACAGATGAGCTCAAGGCTACCGTAGAGGCCGCCGCCGATAAGGGCGTTATCGGTGCGGAGGATATCCTCGGTGCTATCGAGGATAAGGATTTCGCGGCCTTTGACGAGGCCTACGGAAGCTATGCCGATTCACTTGCAAGTGAGGGCTTTGACATTTCGGAGACCTACGATGCCGCAATGGAGGCGGACGGAGTTCCCGACACCTCCGAATACGGAGCTTGGGTACCCGGCATCCCCGTGCTTGTCGAAAGCGGACTTGAGGCCGCAGGCACTCCCGAGTGGCTCAACGGACTGATTCTCGACGGTATTGTCGGCGGCGTCGGAGCCGTGCTCGGCTTCGTGCCTCAGATGCTCGTGCTGTTTATATTCCTCGCCTTCCTTGAGTCCTGCGGATACATGTCCAGAATCGCCTTTATCATGGACAGAATCTTCCGTAAGTTCGGACTTTCCGGAAAATCCTTTATCCCCATGCTTATCGGCACCGGCTGCGGCGTTCCCGGAATCATGGCTTCCAGAACCATCGAGAACGAGCGCGATCGCAGAATGACCATAATGACCACAACCTTTATACCCTGCGGAGCAAAGCTCCCGATAATCGCTCTTATAGCCTCGGCTCTCTTTGGAGGAGCCTGGTGGGTGGCACCGAGTGCATATTTTATCGGAGCCGCTGCTATAATAGTATCGGGTATAATGCTTAAAAAGACCAAGATGTTTGCGGGAGATCCCGCTCCCTTCGTAATGGAGCTGCCCGCATACCATTGGCCGACCGTTTCCAACATTCTCCGCTCGATGTGGGAGCGCGGCTGGTCCTTCATTAAAAAGGCTGGAACCGTAATTCTTCTTTCCTCTGTTGTCATTTGGGCGGGAAGCGTCTTCGGAAGGCTGCCCGACGGAGGCTTCGGCTTCAGTGCCGATATGGAGCTTGAAAGCAGCATACTCGGCATGATCGGCGGAGCTGTCTGCTGGATATTCGCTCCCCTCGGCTTCGGCAACATCAAGGCAACGATAGCCACCGTTATGGGACTTGTCGCCAAGGAGGAGGTCGTAGGCGTATTCGGAGTGCTTGACTTCGAGGAGATGACCAAGCTCGCCGCCTATTCCTTCCTTATATTCAACCTTCTCTGTGCTCCCTGCTTTGCAGCAATCGGCGCCATCAGGCGTGAGATGAACTCCGCAAAGTGGACCTGGTTCGCCATCGGATATCAGTGCGTGTTCGCCTATGCGGTATCTCTCGTGGTATATCAGGTCGGAAGCGCGCTCACCGGAAGCGTGAATTGGATAGGCCTTGCAGCGGCTCTCATTGTTACCGCCTTCGTGGTGTATATGCTCGCGAAGCCGTATAAGGACGCCACAAGACTTACCGTAAAATAATATTACCGATATAAAGGAGGCTTAATTATGCTTGAGTGGCTCGGAAGTAATTACCCGACTCTGATTATCTGTGCGGCTCTTGCCGCCGTCATAGCGCTGATCGTAGTGAAAATGGTAAAGGACAGGAAAAAGGGCAAGTCGGCCTGCGGCTGCAGCTGTACCTCGTGTCCGATGGGCGGCTCCTGCCATAAGCCTGCCGAGCATCGGTGAATTTAAAGAAAGCTTGAAAGCGCATCCGCCTTGGCGGGTGCGCTTTTGCGCCCTCGGCTCGGTAAAGCGGTGCTGCTCCTGCCGCTCTCCGGAGGGTCGGACGCGGAAGGGTCATAGACTGAAGCTTGTATTCTTGTATACAATTTTTTTGTAATAATAAGCTTGAAATAATGCAAATATGCATTATTTATACATAATATTTTTGCAAACCCCCTGCATATAAAGCTTTTCTATGCATAAAAATGCAAAAAAACAATCGTTTAAGCAAAAAAATTGCAAATATTATAATTTACTATTGCAATTTGACATTTTTGTGCTATAATTTATAAATAAATATGGCAATTATTAAAATTCTGTTACGGAAAGGTTAAATTTCCGTGTTTTGCATTTCAGCAGGGAGGTCGGTCTAATGAAATTCAAAGAAATGCCTTACAGCAGACCTGATACGGAGGCTGCAAAGCAGCAGCTCGCAGCTCTCACGGCCGAGAGCTCGGCCGCTTCCGATTATGCCGCCGCCCGCGCTGCCTTTCTTAAAAAGGAGGAGCTTGTAAAGCACCTTGAAACTCAGGCAACTCTCGCAAGTGTCCGCCATTCGATCGACACACGCGATGAATTTTACGATGCCGAATCCAAGTTTTGGAACGCCGTAATGCCCGAGCTTGAGGAATACCTCCAGAATTGGACTGCCGCAATGCTCAAGAGCCCCTTCAGAAAGGATTTCTCGGAGGAATACGGAGATCTCATGTTCGTCAACGCCGAGATCAGCCTCAAGACCTTCTCCCCCGAGATTATTTCCGAGCTTCAGAAGGAAAACGATCTTACACAGGAATATGAAAAGCTGCTCGCCTCGGCACAGATTCCCTTTGAGGGCGGCGTTTATACAATATCTCAGCTTGCTCCCTTCAAAAACGATCCCGACGATGAGCGCAGACT
>CAZDEI010000074.1:0-5248 GCA_964504325.1 uncultured Eubacteriales bacterium
CCCTTGTGACAAGCACTGTCTCGGGCGATATTCCGTAATGGTAAATGCCCGCAGCATGCAGCCCGACGACCGAGCTCAAAAAGGGCATTATCAGGGGTGCCGTCTGTTCCCAGGTAAGCGCTCCGCCATTTCGCAGGAGAAATTCACGAAGAGTAATTGCATCTGTGCTCTCGGTAATGCAATAAGAGGTGCCGTTTCCCTCAAAGGCCTCGGTTACCTTAAGTATTGCCGAGATCTCCGAGTGCTGCCTGAGCTTATCCGAAAGCTCGGCAAAGGATGCTTTACCGTTTTTCAGCTCCTCCTCTGCGCCCTCTCGGGGCACGACAGCACCCTTTTCGTTGCGGATGCAGAGCTCATGCGGAAAATACTCACGAAGCCAAACGGTCTTTTCGGTGTCTCCGTCGAAGCAAATATAGGTTATTGCCTCATTGTTGGAGGAAATCGGAGCCCCGACAAGATATCTTTTCATAATACGGGTGCCGATGTGCAAATATGCGGGATCGTGCTCCTCGGGTCTTACAAAGCCGCAATGGGGGCAGGTGTGCTGACCGTCTGATTCCTTCATGCAATTCGGGCAAAGCCTGTCAATGTTTTTCATTTTATTTCCTTTCGGTGAAAAATAATAAATACCCTTGCCGAGCTTAGCTTCCTTTAAGCTTGTCGAGGGTCAGTGAGAAGCCCTCGGTAAATTCCTCGAGAAAAATCAGTGCCGCGGGACAGGAAAGTCGGCGAACGGCCTCAAGAGAGGATTCCGCCGCATCCGAAAACTCGGGATTTCCCATTTTCAGCTCCTCAAGGCACTTGAAATACGCGGATATCTTATCGGCGGCCTTGACAAGTCTGAGGATTTCTTCGTCGGTCTCATTAAGAATGCCCGAAACCGTTTCGCGCATATAATCGGGTGCCATGCCGACAAGAAGCTCCTTTGCCTCTCTTTCAATGCCGACATAAGCCTCCTCAATCCCCCTTGAGCCGTGCTTTACTGGAGTGGGAAGGTCACCCGTCAGAATTTCGGGAGCATCATGAAACATCGCAATCAGGGCAGCTCTTTCCTCATTGACATTGCCGCCGAGCCGCCTGTTTTCGATAACGGCAAGTGCGTGTGCTATCATGGCCGTTTCGAGTGAATGGCGTGAAAGCGATTCGCTCTCGGCACAATGCATCAGCGACCAACGGTTAATATTTTTCATTCTGAAAAGCAAAGCGTAAAGATTTGAGCTCATAATATTACCGAAGGCCGAGGCCTGCTCCTGTCCATAATTATATTGAATATTATACCATAAAATGCTATAATATCAATAGAATAATTCTCAAAGGAACTGAAAAGAAGATGGAAAAGAGTCTTGAAAGCTTTGTAAGCACACTTGATACCTCACCTCTGAAAAAACACAGGGAAATGAAGCTGCGCACCTTTCTGCTGGCGTTCGTCACTGCGACCGCCTTCTTTTTGCCGTATATTATCACAGGTCACGGCTATTTTATATTCTACGGCGATTTCAATGTTCAGCAGATTCCCTTTTATCAGCTTTGCCACCGAATGCTCAGAGGCGGCACTATCGGTTGGGATTGGGGCACCGATCTCGGCGTTAATTTCATCGGCTCCTATAGCTTTTACACCCTCGGCTCACCCTTCTTTTGGCTGACCCTTCCCTTTCCCGAGTGGATGCTGCCCTATATGATGGGTCCCCTGCTGATACTCAAGTTTTCCTGCGCCGCTCTCACGGCATATATTTATATCAGGCGCTTCACAAAAACACCGCACGCCGCCTGCCTCGGCGGACTGCTGTATGCCTTTTCCGGCTTTTCGGTTTACAATATCTTCTTTAACCATTTTCATGAGGCGATAGTGTTTTTTCCGCTTTTGCTTACAGCCCTCGAAATTTATATAACCGAAAACAAGCGCGGCTACCTTTTGGCTGCGGTATTTGCATGCTCGACGGTCAACTATTTCTTTTTCTTCGGAATGGTTATCTTTGTCGTTATTTATTGGTTTGTCCGTCTGCTTACCGGCAACTACAAAATCTCCGCCGGCCGTTTTTTCTTCATGCTGCTCGAATGTATCCTCGGACTGCTGCTTTCCTCGGCAATTCTTATTCCGTCTATTTTGAGCGTTCTGCAGAATTCGCGACTTGACAGCACGCTTTACGGCTGGGGCGCCGTGCTTCACCCGAGAGGTCAAATATATCTTAATATATTAGAGATTTTCTTCTTCCCTCCCGACATTCCGGCACGACCCGTATTCTTTCCCTCCGCCGATGTAAAATGGTCGAGCCTCGGTGGCTGGCTGCCCGTATTCGGGCTCGTCGGCGTGCTCACCTGGATGCGCACTAACAAAAAGCATTGGATTAATTATATCGTTTGGATTTCCCTGTTTATGGCAATGGTGCCGATTCTCAACAGTTCCTTTGTCATGTTCAATACGGCATATTACGCAAGATGGTTCTATATGCCGATCCTGATTCTCTGCCTTGCGACCGCTATGGCCTGCGAGGACCGAAGCGCAAATTGGAAGCCCTCCTACAGATGGGTTGCAGCTATAACCGTCATAACAACACTTGTTTTCGGTCTGATGCCCTCCGAGCGCGACGAAAACGGTAATTATACCAAATTCGGTCTCTACACAAATCCCGATGATTCGACCTATACCGTCAGATTTTGGGTGACCTGCGCCATTGCCTTAATTTCCCTGGTTGTCCTTCGGGTGCTGCTTTCGTATATAAAGGAAAACAGAAAGCGCTTTATCAAGGCCTCTATCGCAATGGTTTCGATTGTGTCTGTGATATACGCCGCCTTCTTTGTCGGCTGCGGCGTTTCGCACTCCTACAGCATCGAAAGGGTTATGATTCCGCAGCTTATCGAGGGTGAGGTTGAGCTTCCCGGCGACAGCGACACCTACAGAATTGATGTTTACGACGGTGTCGATAATACCGCCATGTATTTGGGCTACAGCTCAATCAATGCCTTCCACTCGATAGTTCCCGGCTCTGTCACCGAATTTTACGAGTACATCGGCGAGGAGCGAGGTGTTGCAAGCCGTCCCACAACCGACTGCTATTCCATCAGAGGTCTGCTCTCGGTTAAATATCTTGTCAACAGCACCGAGCTCGAGAGCTTTATAAGCGACGAGGGCGAAACCAAGATGCCCGGCTTCGTTTATACAGACGATATCAACGGCTACCGCGTTTTCGAAAATAAATACTATGTCCCATACGGCTTTACCTACGATTATTTTCTGAGCCGCTCCGACTGCAATACGATAAATCAGTATTCGCGTGCAAATGCCATGCTTAAGGCAATTGTTCTTGAGGATGAGGACGTCATCAAGCACGCCGACATTTTGACTCCCCTTACTCAGAAATACAGGATCGGAGAAGGCTCCACCGCGGCCACACCGCTTCTTACGGGATACACCGAGTATATTGAGGATTGCAAGGCTCGCGCAGCCACGGCAGCCTACTCCTTTGAGCGCGACTCAAACGGGGGCTTCACGGCAAAAATCGACCTTGATCGTGAAAATCTCGTGTTTTTCTCTGTCCCCTACGAAAACGGCTGGAAGGCATATGTAAACGGCGAAGAGACAGAAATAGTGAAGGCCAATATCGGCTTTATGGCAGTACGAGCCGCAGCCGGCGAGAATGAAATCAAATTCATATACGAAACACCCGGTCTCAGACTCGGAATCACCGTCACCGCAGGCGCACTTTTATGCTCGCTTATTTATATTATAATCTGCACCGTGCTTCGTAAAAGGCACCCCGATAAATGGGCAGTGGAATACCCCGAGGGCAGGCTTTTAAGAGAGCGCTTCGACAGCTACGACCGTGACGACAATCTTGAGGCGCTTGAGGAAAAGCAGGATGAAATCGACGAATATTATTCGGGAATAAATATCAGGGACAACGACGAGCGCCCGAGCGAATTTGATGGCGGCTTTACGGTTGATACAACCGTGCTCGACAGACATGCCGAAACAAATAACACTGCTGATGTCAATGATCCCGATTCTACTGAATTCACTCCACCCGACGAAAGTAATTAAAGAGGTTAACAGATGCCGAAATTTTTCAAGGAACACTTTGCCGATGAGCCGTATATTACCGGTGACGATGCCGTTCACATCGCAAAATCACTGCGCATGAGAGTCGGCGAGGCTCTTACCGTTTCCGACACGAGAGGGACCGACTACGAATGCGTTATTACCTCGGTCTCACCGGAAAGAGTCGAGCTGACAGCTTTAACCTCTCATGCGAATGTAACCGAGCCCACGATAGAAATTACGCTCTTTCAGTGTATGCCGAAATCCGATAAAATGGACAGCGTCGTGCGCCAATCTGTCGAGCTCGGAGCTTCCTCCGTGGTTCCCGTTATTTCCTCACATTGCGTTTCCCTGCCCGATAAGAAGTCGGCCGATAAAAAAGCGGCAAGATGGCAAAAAATCGCCGATGAGGCGGCAGGACAGAGCGGAAGGGGAATTCTCCCTCGGGTACACAGTCAAATTTCATATACCGAAATGCTCAAGTGCCTTGACGAATTCGAGCTTGCTCTAATGTTCTACGAGCTCGGCGGAGTAAGCATAAGAACCGCCCTGTCAAACTGCAGCGAGGCAAAGAAAATTGCCGTTATTATCGGCCCAGAGGGTGGCTTTTCCAAGGAGGAGGCAGAGCATGCCGCGAGCAGCGGCGCCGTCATTTGCACACTCGGAAAAAGGATCCTCAGAACCGAAACCGCTCCCCTTGCGGCCATTTCGGCAATTATGACGCTTACCGAAAATATGACTTGACTTTTTCCCGTCGGGTGATATAATCATCTTGTAGAATTTAATATCGGGGTGCTGAGCATTGATTCGGCTGAGATTAAGCGTGTTGCGCTTTGACCCGTGAACCTGATACGGATAATGCCGGCGTAGGAAGTGTTTTTACACCTTGTCTTGCGACGGGGTGTATTTTTTTGCACCCCGTAAGCAGCTCGGCCGTCATTTTTCGCCGTCGGCCGGTCGATTGCTTTCCCCCATGCGTGAAAGGATTTGTAAAATAATGAAAGAAAAAACCATTCGTCTGACCTTTACCGCCGTTATGCTCGCACTCGGCACCGTGCTCAGTCTTGTAGAGCTGTGGAAAATGCCCTACGGTGGCTCTCTGACGCTTATGAGCATGCTTCCCGTCATTCTTATTTCACTTCGCTACGGCGCAGGATACGGCGTATTTACCGCCTTTATTTATTCCCTGATTCAGCTTGCCCTGTCTCTCCC
>CAZDEI010000075.1:0-5182 GCA_964504325.1 uncultured Eubacteriales bacterium
TCTTATTACTGACATTTCCTCGGAGGGAGCACTGCTTACCGAGAAGGGACTGCAAATCAATCTGTATTATAACAGAAACAGCTATCCGTATCGGGTACGGTATTTGGAGCAGGGAACGGGCAGACAGCTCGCAGAGCCGAAAAATGGAAGCGGCCTGCTCGATGCGGTTGTTTCCGAGTCTGCCAAGGATATTGACGGCTATATCAAGCTTGAACCGAGCTCCGGCACCGTTTTGATACGCCTTGAGGAGGATCCCGTCGAGCCGAAGCTCAATATAATCACATTTTATTATACCGAGCGTAAAAAAACGGCAGGCCTAACGATTGAAAAGAAGCTTACCGGGGACAGTGATGCCACCGCGGATAAGGGACAGGTGTTTGTTTTCTCAATAAACGGAGTGGCAGGCACGGATACCGCGGATATAGCTCTTACGGTGACCGTACACGGTGAGGGCGAGGTTAAGGTAAACGGTCTTCCGCTCGGTGTGTATATTGTCAGTGAGCAGTCGGCTTGGTCCTGGCGGTATGAGCCTGTGGGTGAGGCGGTAATGACCGTTACCGTTTCCGCAGACGGTGAAAGCAGAGCGGTATTCGAAAACAAACGGCAGGAGAGCCGTTGGCTTGACGGAAATGCTTCATGCGTTAATGTTTTCGGCCTTAATAGGACTTAAGAGGAGGGACGGCGAATGCACGGAATTTACGGCAAAAAAAAGCGCAGGCTACACACCGTCGGGCTTAAGAGCGGCTTTGTTATCGCGGTGGCGGCAATACTCTGCTCGCTGATATCCTTTGTCACGGTGGCTTTTCTCATTACAAAAGCAGACGGTATAGAAAATAAATTCGTCGGAGCGGAGGTTGGCTGTGAGGTCACCGAGGAGTTTGACGGTGCGGTTAAAAAAAGCGTTGCCGTTAAAAACAGCGGCGACACCGACTGCTATATAAGAGCAAGGGTGGTATTCACCTGGCTATCCGAGGACGGCGCAGAGCTTTTTGCCCGACTGCCTCACGAGGGCAGTGATTATACTGTGGAATATGCCGATGCCGAGTCGAATTGGGTCGAGGGCGCGGACGGATATATGTATTATAAAATACCCGTTAAGCCCTCTCGGTCGACCTCAAGCCTGATAAAAGAATGCAGACCCGTTGAGGATCGGGCGCCGGAGGGCTACCGACTTTCGGTTGAAATAATTGCCTCGTCGATTCAGGCTCTGCCGACCTCCGCCGTGACCGAGGCATGGAGCAGCGGTGTTTTGGGAGTGTCCGAAACGGACGGCATTACACTCACCGTCAGGGAAAAGGAGGGTGAATAGCATGAAAAAAGCACTTAGGGGCTTATTGGCTATGCTTTGCGTGCTGTCGCTTTCCGCGGCGCTTCCCCTGAGCACCCTTGCGGCAGGCACCGTTACCTACGACGGTAATTCGAAAAAATTCATATTTGCTCCCGGAAGTGAATATTCCCCGACCGATCTGTTCAGCGATTTCAAGAATATAATGCCCGGTCAAAGCATAACGCAACGGGTGCACATTAAAAACGACAGTCGGGAAAATGTCAAAATAAAGCTGTATATGCGCTCGCTCGGCGCTAAGGATGGCTCAGAAGAGCTGCTTTCACGGCTGCTGCTGTCGGTTTCACGAGTAGGGGCTTCAAAGCTTTTTGAGGCACCCGCAGCAGATACGGCCGGACTTACCGATTGGGCGTATCTCGGCACCTTTTATTCGGGTGCGGAGATAGACCTTGATGTCACCCTTACAGTGCCCAAGGAGCTCGGAAATGAGTTTGGGGGAGCGGTGGGCTATCTTAATTGGCAGTTCAGGGTCGAGGAGCTGCCGACAGAGCCGGATGATCCGAGGCCTCCGAAAACGGGTGACGAGGCGGCAGTCGTCCTCTACTGCCTGTCGGCCCTTGTCAGCGGTATTGCGCTCACGGCAGCTATACTGATTTTCACTCGGGGGCGGAGAAAGGGCGAATAAGTAGGTGAATATACGGCTTTGTCACTTCTTTATCGCGTCAAGCATCCTAAACAGGCAGTATAAATAAAGAGAGCAGCTCCCTTCATTCGAAGGGAGCTGCTTGCTGTCTAAACGGAGCGCTTACGGTAGGCATTCGGCGAGCAGCCGACGCATTTTGAAAAAACGGATATAAAGTAATTGTAATCGGAAAAGCCGCAGGCGGAGGCAATCTCGGTTATTTTCATATGGGGAAGCTCTCCTAAAAGCTGCTTCGCCTTATTGAGTCTCAGCTCGCGGATATGCTCCGCAACTCCGCAGCCGTAAAGCTTGCTCGAAAGCTTATAAAGCTGAGAGCGTCCGAGCTTAAGCTCCTTACAGACAGCTGCCACGGTGAGAGGCTCGGTGAAATTGCGGTCGAGGTAGCTGTCGAGCCGTTCGGAGGGGCTGTCCCCCTTAAGGGTGGCCATCCGTTCAAGCACGAGATAGGAGGCGGTTGCATGCAATATATGTGCGGCCGAGTGTATGTATTCACGATTTGCCTGGGAGCAGGAGGTGAGCGAGTCCCTCAGCAGTGAGGGCTCAAGGGGATAATCCGCGCAAAGGCCTTTTATGTGCTCAAGACCCTGCTCAGGCGTATCGTATGAAAAAATATGACCGAAGAGAAGAAAGCCGACAAGAGCATTGCCGACCCATAAGGGCATAATCGCCTCGGTGAGTCCCGCATGACAGGTGTAAATATAGGTGCTGTGCTGAGTAGCCGCCACGGCACAGGCCGTTTTATCGCATTCGGCGCAGGCTCTGCGTCCCTGCTCGGTGCTTCTGATAAGCTGACAGAAGGGCGGACAGACCTCGGGATATGAAATGAGCTCATTCCCGTCACTGTCAAAAACGGTTATACGGATATCCGTGATTCGGTAAAAATCTGCAAGCAGGCTGTAGAGCTTTTCTGTATCAAAGGCAGAAACCATATGTCCCTCCGCAAATTGCATAAATTTCGGCATTGATATTGTACCACATATGTGGACGATTTCAAAGCTTTTTGCACAATCTTGCATATAATTCCGAAAAATAATAGTTTAATATAAAATAAAACGGAGTATTAGGAGGAGCAGTATATGACCGAGCTTGAAAAAAGCGGCTATATATGTCATCCGCAGCAGCTTTACAGTGCAAGGCGTGTGACAATTGCCGAGGGAAGGGCAAAGGGAATGACCGTAATCGAGATTTGCACTGCCGGCGGTCTGCAGCTTGATATTTTGCCCGATACGGGGCTTGATATCGGTCAGGCTCGCTACAGGGGTGTCAATATGACCTTTGTCAGCAAAAACGGATACGACAGCACGGCAAGAATTAGCCCCTATGAATCGGAATTTCTCAACACCTTTCCGGGCGGCCTTTTGTATACCTGCGGTCTAAGAAGCACCGGAGCGCCTCATCGTGATAACGGCGAATGGCAGACTCAGCACGGCCGCTATCACGGAATACCTGCCGAGTCGACCTCGGTTACCGAGGAGGACGATTGCTTCGTAATACGCGGAACCGTAAGGGAAACCGCACTCTTCGGCTATGCACTTGAGCTTAAAAGAACACTGAGAATTCCCTTTTTCGGCTCCGAAATATATCTGTCGGACGAATTAACCAATAAGGGCTTCAAGGACGAGGAATATGCCCTGCTGTACCATTGCAATTTCGGATATCCGCTGATCTCCGAAAAGGCACAGCTGGAGCTTTCCGATTCAAGAAAAACCACTCCGAGAACGGAATTTGCCGCGACGGGACTCGGCAGAGAAACTGGCTTTGATGCTCCCACTCCGTTAGAGGAGGAAAGGGTGTTTTTCCACGAGAGCACGGGGCAAAGGGCTGCGCTTGTCAATCCCTCGGAGCATGTGCGTGTCGAGCTCGGCTGGAGTGACACACTGCCGATTCTCGCTCATTGGCGCAGCATGGCAAGCGGAGATTATGTCTGTGCGCTTGAGCCTACCAATTGCTATATCATGGGAAGAAGAGCCGAAAGAGAAAACGGAACCCTTCCCGTGCTTTCGTCCTTTCAAACGGTAAAAACCGAGCTGACATTCAAATTCAAAACAATTTAAGGAGGCTACAACTATGAAAAAAATGACCTTTGCACTTTGCTTTTGCAACCGCGGCTTTATGCCGGGAGAGCTGATCTACGGTGCCCGTGAGGATATGATCAAGGCGGTTACCGAGGCCGGCTACGACCATATCGAAATGGATGCTTCTCTTACACGCTACGGCGGAGTTGAAACGAGAGAGGAGGGCAAGCTATATGCCGAATGGCTCAAGCAGCATGAGGGCGAATTCGACGGAGTTATCTTTTCAATGCCCATTTTCGCGGATGAAAACGGCGCGATAGCCGCTCTTCAGGATGCAGGCGTTCCTATACTTATGCAGGCCTATCCCGATGAAATCGGAAAAATGGATTTTGCTCATCGCAGAGATGCCTACTGCGGAAAGTTCTCGGTAACCGATGTGTTTACTCAGTACGGCGTTCCCTTTACCGTAATGAAGCCGCATGTCGTACATCCTCTGAGTGAGGCCTTTGCCGAAAATCTCAGGGATTTCGCCGCGATATGCCGCGTAGTAAACGGTATGAAGCGCTTTAATCTCGGCTGTATCGGCGCAAGAACCACCGCCTTTAAGACGGTTCGCTTCGATGAAATAGCCATGCAGAAGCACGGAATAAATGTCGAGTCCTTTGATCTCTCCGAGCTGTTTGAGAAGGTCAGGGCTAAGGACAGCGCTGATGAAGCCGTTACGGCAAAGCTTGAGCGCCTGAATAATTATACCGATTTTTCAAGAGCTCCCGCCGAAAATGCGCTTACGCTCGCGAAGGTGTCAGTAGTTCTTGACGAGTATATCGAGGAGTATCATCTTGATGCCCTGGCGCTTCGCTGCTGGAATGAGATGGAAACCTATCTGCGTGTATGTCCCTGTGTGCTGCTCAGCGAGCTTAATGATCGCGGCATAGTTGCCTCCTGTGAGATAGATATGTGCTCCGCAATCTCCATGCGTGCCATGCAGCTTGCCTCCGAGGGTGCCACTGCGGTTCTGGATTGGAATAACAATTACGGTGACGATGAAAATAAGGTTATACTTTTCCACTGCGGTCCCGTCGCGCAAAGCCTTATGACCGCAAAGGGAACCGTGACCGAGCACAAAATGTTCGCTAAAAACGATCCCGGCAGCGGCTGGGGCTGCAACGAGGGAAGAAT
>CAZDEI010000076.1:0-5140 GCA_964504325.1 uncultured Eubacteriales bacterium
GTATCACAGATTATTATATCCGAGCCCTTTTTCCTTGCTGCCGCAACCGTGTCGTAAATAACCGCCGAGGGATCGGTGCCCTCCCTTGCGGCCACTATGTCGGCTCCGCTGCGCTCGGCCCATACCGTAAGCTGCTCTATCGCCGCGGCACGGAAGGTGTCTGCCGCACCGAGCATAACCCTTTTGCCCGCCGCCGTGAAATTATAAGCGAGCTTGCCTACGGTTGTGGTTTTTCCGACTCCGTTAACGCCTATTACAAGTATCACGGAGGGTGCCGTGCCGAGCTTGAGTGAGCAATCTCCCTCAAGAAGTCGGCCTATATTCTCTGTTAAAAGCCGCTTTACCTCCTCGGGCTCGGTCACCCTTTCGGCCTTTACCTGCTCACGGAGCTCCTCACAGAGCCTCGCCGATACCGCAGCTCCGATATCGCAGCCTATCAGCACCTCCTCAAGCTCCTCAAACAGCTCCTCGTCGATTTTGGTGAAGCCTTTGAAGAGCTCCTCAACGGCGCCGCTGACTGCCGCGCGGGTTTTTTTGAGTCCCTCGCTGATTTTGTTGAAAAATCCCATAATTATAATTACCGTCCGTTCTTAAGACCTATATCAGCTCTGAAGCCCGAGTGTTTTGACAAGCTCGTCTACATTCAGCTCAAGAAGCTTTGTGACGCCCTTTTCCTGCATGGTAACGCCGTAAAGCATATCGGCGGCCTCCATGGTGCCTCTGCGGTGGGTTATGCAAATAAACTGAGTGTTGAGTCCTCTGTTTTTCATGTACGCGGCAAGACGGTCGACATTTATATCGTCCAACGCGGTGTCGATCTCATCAAGGAAGCAGAAGGGCGGAGCGTTGACACTCATGATGGCGAAATAAATCGAGATTGCTATCAGAGCCTTTTCTCCTCCCGAAAGTCCGTCCAGACTCGGCACGTTTTTGCCGGGAAGCTTTGCCACTATATCTATACCGCTTTCAAGCACATTTTCGGGATCTGTCAGCACAAGCTCTGCGCTTCCGCCGCCGAAAAGCTCTCTGAAGGTTGCGGAGAAGGCTCCGCCTATCCTCTTGAAGCCGTCGGCAAAGCGAAGCTTCATATCCGAGGTCAGCTCCTCTATAAGCCTTGTCAGCTCTCTGCGAGTTTTTTCGACATCGTCAAGCTGAGTCTTGAGGAAGCCGTAGCGCTCGCTGACCTCCTTGTACTCCTCAATAGCCGAAACATTAACGCTTCCGAGCGACTTTATCTTGGTGCGCAGCTCGGCAAGCTCTCGCTTGGCCGCTGCGGTGTCCTCTATTGCAATGCCGAGTGCCTCTGCCTCGCTTCTCGTAAGCTCGTACTCATCGTACAGCCGACGAACAATATCGTCGAACTCCCTGACCATGGCTTCGCGGCGCTCCTCAAGACGGGCAAGCTCCCCTCCGAGGCGCTCCTTCTTTTCGTTCTTTTCACGCTCGCTTGTGCGAAGCTCTCGGTTATCTCGATCGAAGCTGTCACGCTTGGCAGCAAGCTCCTCTATCTCGGTGGTCGCCTCTGCTATTCTCCTGCGAAGCTCGGCGATTTCGTTCTCCCTTTCGGTAACCTCGGCCGCACAGCGCTCGTTTGCAAGGGTCAGCTCCTCGATCTGCTCACGCATGCGGCTGCTTTTCTCGCCGCTCGTTCTGACCGAATACTCAAGCATTCGAACCGTTTCGGCAAGAGATTCGGCATCTTTCACCGTCTCGGCAATCGAAAGCCTCTTCTCGGTAAGCCTCTCGGACGCCTCGTTTCTTTCGGCCGAAAGAGAATCTCTGCCTCCGTTTTGGTCCTCGAGTGCCGCCTTAAGGCCCTCCTCCTTGAGCTGAGCCTCGCCTATGGCCGCCTCGGCCGCCTCGGCCTCACACCCCAGGCTCTCTATACGCTGCGAAAGCTGTCCGAGCTCCTCGGAGCGGCGCTTTGCCTCCGCCTCGGCCGCGGTAATAAGATCCCCGAGTCTGCGAAGCTCGGCGATCGCCCGTATTTTATCCTCGTTTGCGGCGATCAGTGCGGAGCGTGCGGAAAGAATCTCAGCCTCACTTGCGGTAACCTCGCCCTCTGCCGCGGCAAGCTCCTCTGACAGTCGGCCGCATTCAACCTCGGCAACGGCGATTTCCTCCGAAAGACGCGCTATATTACCTGCCCTTGAAAGTATTCCCGCGCTTTTTGCATGCGAGCCGCCCGTGAGAGAGCCACCGGGATTTACAACCTGTCCGTCCAGAGATACTACCTTGAACTTATATTTATATCTGCCCGCAACGGCGGTCGCGGTGTTTAGATCCTCGGTGATCACCGTGCGACCGAGCAGAGAGGAAATGATCTCCTTGAATTTTCCGTCGGCTTCCACAAGCTCGGAGGCGACTCCGACAAAGCCGTTCTGTGAGGCGATGCCGTCAACTCCCTCAAGCTCTCTGCCCTTTATCGTGGCAACCGGAAGAAAGGTGACGCGACCGGCCTTTTCCCTTTTCAGGTATTCTATGGCGGATTTTGCGTTTACCTCGGTTTCGGTTATGACATTACGCAGTGCGTTGCCGAGTGCCGTTTCGATTGCAACGGCGTATTCCGGCTTGACCGAAACAACACTGCTGACCGTGCCGACAATACCCGAGAGCATTCCGTCTCGGCCTGCGGCAACGACCTGCTTGACCGAATTGTCAAAGCCCTCCATGTTTTTTTCAAGCTCGGAAAGCAGCTTGACTCTCCTGCGCTTTTCCTCAAGCAGCCCCTCGGCGCTCTTAAGCGCCTCGGCCGACTTGTCTCTTTTTGAGACTCTTGCCTCCATTCGCAGCTCATAGCCCTTTAAGGAATTCCTGCAGGAGGCCTCATTCTCCTCAAGCTCGGAAAGATAAGCCTTTGTGCTTTGATTTTCCTCGGAAAGCCGGGAAAGCTGCTCGGCTGCCTCGGCTGCCGCCTTTTCAAGCTCGGACGCTCTTTCGGCCGCCTCGCTCATCGACGAGCGAGCGGTTACGGCCTTGACCCTGAGCTCGGAAAGGACATTTACCGTCTCATTAAGCGCGGCGGATATGCCGGCAATCTTTCTGCCCGCCTCCTCGCCGCGTGCGATAAGTCCGTTCAGCTCTGCCTCTGCCTCGGCCGCCTCGGAATTAAGCTCGGCAATGCGGCGGTTTTTCGCCTCTATGCCCGCCTTGCGCTCCTCTATTTTGGAAAGCACCTCTCCGTTGCTTTCGGCAAGCTCGGCGATATCCGCCTTGAGCTTTTTAACGGTTTCGTTGTTGTGCTCCGCCGAATTCTCTATAACCGCGATCTCTCCTTTTTTGGAGGCTATCTCCTCCTCAAGGGCGGAGCTTTCTCTTCGAAGCTCATCAATTCTCGCAACCGACGCGGTATAGTCCCTGCTAAGCTCATCAAGCTGCTCGTTTATTCTTTCGGCATCGCGGTCGGCACCGTCGTATTCCGCCTTGACAAGGGCGATTTTTCTGTCCTGCGCCTTGAGGCTGTCGTTCGATTGCTCAAGCGCATTGAGCCAAAGACCTATTTCAAGGCTCTTTTTCTCCTTTGAATAATCAAGGAATTTTTTGGCCTTTTCGCTTTGCTCCGCAAGGGGACCCACCCTGCCCTCAAGCTCCGAGAGGATATCCCTGAGTCTGAGCATGTTATCATCGGCAGAGGCAAGCTTCTTTTCGGCCTCGGTCTTTCGGTATCTGTAACGCGAAATGCCTGCCGCCTCTTCGAAAATATCTCTGCGCTCGCCGGATTTGGTGCTTACTATGCTGTCTATCTTGCCCTGTCCGATCATCGAATAGCCGTCACGGCCGAGACCGGTGTCCATGAACAGCTCGTTGACATCCTTCAGTCGGACGGAGGTCTTATTTATAAGATATTCGCTTTCACGCGAGCGGTATATTCTTCTTGTGATATTAACGGTGTCACTGTCACAGTTAAGAGCCCGATCGGAGTTGTCTATCGTCAGGGTTACCTCGGCATAGCCGTGAGGACGGCGTGTAGCGGTGCCGCTGAAGATGACATCCTCCATTGACTGTCCTCTGAGATTCTTTGTGGACTGCTCGCCGAGCACCCAACGGACGGCATCGGAAATGTTGCTCTTGCCGCTTCCATTAGGGCCGACAACCGCGGTGATTCCCTCGCCGAAGCGGAGCACCGTCTTGTCGGCAAAGGATTTAAAACCCTGTATTTCTATTGATTTCAGTATCATTACCGACTCACCTCCCCGTTATTCTTACTTCGTATTCCTTAAGTCCGGCCTCCGCCCGCACTCTGCAATCAAAGCCGAGTGCCGACAGCCGTGCTATATTTGCCTTGTTTTGTCCCGTCATTTTCGATACCGCAGAGGGTGCGACCGTAAGTGTATAGCTCCCGGCACTGCTCAGCCGTGCGGCCGCCTCCTTAAAATAAAGCTCGGACTCGCAGAGCTCGCGGAAGGCGGGATGCCACGGCCCCGACAGATACCGCTCTGAATCCACCGTGTGCAGACCGAGGCGTATCACGCTTATGCCGTTTTCAAAAAAGCGCTTAAGCAGCCCGGCGCAAAGCTCCACCGACTCCTCAAGGCTGTAGGTTCTGTATTTTCCCTGCCTGTAGAGCTCACCGAGTGCCGTTCCGTCTAAAATCAGGGTCGGATATATCCTTACCTGCTCGGGCGAAAGAGCAATCAGCTCCTCGGCGGTTTGACGGTCCTTTTCCCTGCTTGAGCCGTAAAGGCCCGTCATCATCTGCAAGCCGAGCGTAAAGCCGTGCTCGCGTATCCTGAGCGCAGCCTCTCTGACCTGCTCGGCCGAATGCCCTCTCGCATTAAGCCGAAGCACCTCGTCATCCATACTCTGAGCTCCGAGCTCTATTGCCGTAACACCCTTGCTTCCGAGCAGCTCGAGAATTTCGTCGTCTATTGCATCGGGACGGGTTGAAAGCCGTATGCCGGAAACCGTTCCGTTATGTACATATTTGGCTGCCGCGTCCAGCAGCTCATTCATATAATCACGCTCGATAGCGGTAAAGCTTCCTCCGAAAAAAGCAATCTCGGTTTTTTGAGGATCCGCTCTGCCGCTTTCGAGAGCAATTTCAACCGCTCTGTCGACATCCTCAGCATGTGGGAGCCGCTCCGTGCCCGTTATGGTGTTTTGATCACAGAAGGAGCAGCGATGCTTACAGCCGACATGC
>CAZDEI010000077.1:0-5137 GCA_964504325.1 uncultured Eubacteriales bacterium
TTCGCGCTCGGGCAGGGAGGAGCAGGCAATGCTGACCACCGTTGCAGGGCTGCTTGCGGTGCTTTTGATGCTTGTTGGTGAAATAGGAGAGCTATTTGATTCTCTTCGCTCGGTCTTCGGCTTTTGATGAATATTGTCGGAATATGCGCTGCCGCAATAGGAGCTGCGCTGCTGTCGCTTTTTCTGAGGCAATACGGCTCGGAATACTCGGCAGTAGTTGCCATTGTTGCCTCCGTGGGACTGACGGCTGTGCTGCTGAAGACAGGTCTGCCGGTAATAGCCGAATACTTCGGGCTTGCTGAGCTCTCGGGTGTTGACGGAGCAGCCGTCGGAATAATGCTTAAGGCCTTGGGAATTTCATACATAACGGTTTTTGCGGCTGATATCTGCACCGATGCGGGACAGTCCTCACTCGCCTCAAGGGTCGAGCTTGCGGGCAGGCTGTGCCTTGCGGCAATGGCCCTGCCTCTTGTAAAAAGAATAATTGCGATTGCGGCGGAGCTTATAAAATGAAAAGGACCTTAATATTTGCGGCCACGGCAGCGGTGATCATATCGTTTGCTCTGATCTCGGCACGGGCCGATAACGGTGAAAGGGAAGAGATCTACAGGGAGCAATACGAGAGCCTCGAGGCTGATCGTCTAAAGGAGCTGCTGCCCGAGGATATGAGCGAGCTTGCCGACGGAATCGGCTTTGATCCTTCTGATCCCGAGTCGCTCGAGGGGCTTTCGGCCGAAAATATATTCACGCTTATAATCAATATGCTCACAAAGGGCCTTGCAAGACCCTTTTCGGTGCTTTGCTCGGTGCTCGCCGTGCTGCTGACGGCCTCTCTTATAAGCGGTGCCGCTGAGCGGCGTGAGGGCATACGGTCACTCGGTGAGGGACTGTCCTCGGCGGCTGTGGCGGCTGTTGTGCTCCTTCCCGCGTATTCCTGCTTCAGAGCCTCGGTAAACGCGCTCAAGGCAGCGGCGGTGTTTATGCTCGGCTTTGTGCCGATATTCGCGGGGATTCTTGCCGCCTCGGGAAAGAGCGTCACCTCCTCGCTTACTGCGGCCTCGCTGCTTACGGCGGCAGAGGCTGTTGAGCAGATATCGGCCTTTGTGGTGCTGCCTGCCGTTGCGGTGGTGCTTTCGCTCGGTGTGGCATCGGTTTTTTCGGGACGGGTCGGAGCAGGCTGCGTCGGGTCGGTCAAAAGGCTTATAGGCTTTTGTATGACGGCTGTCATGACTGTGTTCTCTGCCGTGATATCCGTTCAGTCCTTTATAGGCGGCTCGGCAGATTCTCTTTCCCTTAGGGCGGCGAAATATGTCGCCTCCGGAGCTCCTGTGATAGGCGGAGCGGTGAGCGAGGCGGCGGGTGTTGTGAGCTCCTGCCTCGGCATGCTTAAGGGCTCGGCGGCCGTGTATGCCGTGATATGCCTTTGCTCGATTTTGCTTCCCGTATTACTCGAAGCGCTTGTATGGAGGGCTGCCATGCATCTGCTTACTGCGGCAGCGGGCTTTGTCGGCGCCGAGAGAATCAGCGGACTGACGGGTGCTGTCGAATACTCCTTCGGGATAGTCACCTCGGTGACGCTCAGCACATTTATTATGTTTACCGTCTCGGTCACCGTGACGGCAATATCGGGAGGTGGCGGCTGAGTATGCTGGCCTCAATTTCCGCCGCAGTCTGCGCCTTTTTACTGATTTCGGGCTTGATTACGGCACTTATACCGGATAAAAGGCTTGAGAACGGCGTAAGGCTTATTATTACGGCCTCCTTTATCCTGCTTACGGCGGAACTGCTCGGCGGCTTTGAGCCGACCGTTTCAAAAACATCATACGAGGCTACCGTTTCCTATCCGTGCTATGCAACCGATGCGGCGGTGCTTGCCTTATCCGAAAGGAAAGCCGAGTCGGCACTTAATGCTGCATTAAAAAATATCGGGCTTTCTGCCGAGAGCATAGCTGTCGATATGGATATTTACGAGGACGAGGGCATAAGAATTACCAGGGTGGAATTCACGGGTGACGGCTCGGATACCGAGGAGGTCGCGAAATATCTGACATTGCTTACCGGCTGTGAGGCTGTTGAGGAGGTAAAAAGAGAATGACAGATGGCTTCTCGAAAATCAAGGCTTTTGTAAAGGAAAAATGGATACCGATAGCCGCCGCTGTCGGAGCACTGCTGCTCCTGATAAGCTTTTTCGGGGCTGACGGGGAAAGGAATGCCGCCGATAACACGGTGTACACCTCCGAGGATTACATACGCGACAGCGAAAGTAAGCTTTCGGAGATAGTAGCCGGAATAACGGGAAGCAAAAGCGTGAGGATCATGATCACACTTGATAGCTCGGTGGAAAATATATACGCCGATGCGACAAAAACCAACACCGCTCTTGCCGAGGACGGCACAAAGGGTGAGAGCAAGACAGAGCAGAGTGAAAACAGAGAAAAGGAATACATGATTGTAAAGGACGCAGACGGAAAGGAGCAGGCACTTACCGTGGCACAGGTGATGCCTCAGATAAGGGGAGTCGTTATCGTTTGCAGCACCGGCTCGGATCCGACTGTTGCGGAGGCGGTCAGGGCTGCTGCGGCAACCGTGCTGAACATCAGCACAAAAAGGGTTTATGTAGCCGAAATTCAAAAATAAAGCATGAGGGAGAAAAGCATGAAAAAGGGTACAATAATAAATAAAAAGCAGATAACACTCGCGGTGATGATAGTCGGTCTTGCCGCTGCGGTATGGCTGAATATGAAATATTCCGCGGCAAGCGGAGGACTTACGGTTGACGGAAGCTCCTCCAAAATACTCGGACAGACAGAGTATGTAAACAGTGCTTTGGGAGACGGGGAAACCGTTGCTGTGGCGGCAAACGCATATTTTGAAAGCGCACGGGAAAGCCGTGACCGTGCAAGACAGGAAAGCGTAGATGTTCTTAAGGAGACGGTGGAAAGCGTAAAAACCGATGATGCCGCCAAAAAGGCTGCCGTGGAGCAGCTCGCTGCCATAACGGCACGAAGCGAGCATGAGTCCGCAATTGAGTCGTTAATTAAGGCAAAGGGCTTCAGCGATTCGATAGCCGTGATAGGCGACGAGTCGGTCAATGTTGTTGTGGAGGCGGATAAGCTTTTGGACAGCGAGGTTCAGCAGATAAAGGACATTGTTATAGGTGAAACGGGTGTCTCCTTGGAAAAAATTAAAATTTTGAATGTTAAATAGTTGCGAAAATCACAAAATATGTTATAATGGTTAAAAGTACTGCGGCCCTGCTCCGCATTGCTTGAGGACTGTCGCCCGTGAGGCGACGGATAAGGCGTTGAAAATCCGACATTTGAATTTCGGAATGTAAAGATAAACGGACGGAGGAAAAAATATGAGCATCGGTGAGTACGGTCTTGAGATAAACAGAGAGGTTCTTGCACAGATTGCAGGTGCTGCCGCAATTGAGGTTGCGGGAGTTGCGGGGCTTTCCAATGCGCCCATTTCAAAGAATATCGGAATCAAAAATCCTGTAAACGGCAGCGGAACCGTTATCAGCACCGACAACGGAGCGATAATTGTTGATGTCTACGTAAACCTTTTTCAGAATGCGCGCGTAAAAACGGTTGCCGAAGAGGTTCAGTCCAATGTCAAGGAAAAGCTTCAGGCAATGACCGGCACCCCCGTGGTTGCCGTAAATGTCTATGTCTGCAGGTCGGTGCCCGAGGATAACGGTGCCGCCGAGGAAGAGGCATAAGCCGTTAGCAAGGCACAAAAAAGCCGTTTGCCCGAGGGTGAACGGCTTTTTCTATATAAAAGGGCCTGTCGGACGGCAGCCATCCGAGCTATCCCTGATACCATTGTATGGCGCTTTTTGACTTCGGTGATAAAAATACGCTCCTCCCGTGCTTTACGGAAGGAGCGTATTGATAAGGCTTAAGCTGTCAAACGACATTGCTCTTCCTTATGAACAGAACACCGAGAGTACCGTAGCCGCAGTGAGAGGATATAACCGAGCCGGCCTTTGTGACGAGTATGTCCTTGAAATGGCCCTTGGAGGCTACAAGCTCATGTACCGCGTTTAATATCTCGGGATCGCAGCCGGAGTGGGTGATGAACACACGGTCGTTCTCAATATTATCGAGCTCGGCAAGCATGTTTTCGGTGTACTGCAAAAGCACCGATTTCATATTGCCCTTGTATTTTTTGGAGACAGACATGGCTCCGTTCCTGACAACGATACAGGGATGAAGCTTAAGCAGATTTGCGCCGAGAGCTGCAACGGTGGAGCATCTGCCGCCCTTTTTCAAATACTCGAGGCTGTCGACCACAAAGGAGGAATCAACACGCGGCTTAATTGCCTCGATTTCGTCATATATCTCCTTTGCCGTGCAGCCCTGCTGTGCCATGTCGGCCGCACGGAGCACCATGAGGCCAATTCCGGTCGAAAGGTTTGCTGAGTCGATTACATATACATCCTCAAATTCCTCCGCGGCAAGGCGCGCATTGTTGAAGCTGCAGGACATCTGCGAGCTGATGGTGAAGTAAACAAGACCCGAGCCGTCGGCAGTGTACTTTTCCATCATAAGACGGTGATCCTCAACGCTTGCCGCCGAGGTCTTGGGAAGCTGACCTGTCTTGTCGTAATTTGCGTAAATATCCTCGGGAGATATTTCAAGCTTATCCTTAAGCGTTTTGTCGCCGAGTGTGACATAAAGCGGAATAAGCTTTATTCCGTATTGCTCGATGAGCTCATCGCTGAGATCGGATGTCGTATCTGAAATAACGGTAACCTTTTTTTCGCTCATGACTTTCCTCCGTGGTGTAGATGTTCCGTAATATGAACATGTATAAAAATACGATTTTTTGAATTATAACACATTTTTTTCGTTAAAACAAGTGACAATTCGCGATATGGCAGACGGGTTCGTGAAAAATCTCGCCTTGGAGCCGGTGGTGTCGTTATGCCGAGGAGCCCATTTTCAAGGCTGCGCGTGCTTAAGGCAGCCTTATGCGGCAGAGCTGTCAGCGCAGCTGACTGAGGGAGAGTGCGTAAATAATCAACCGAAATCAAGCAAAAGGTTAAACACTATTACAGTTCCGTTCAAGGTTTCTGAGAGATACCCCGACTTTGCAAAGCTCGTAAAGAAAGCGGAAAAATGGTGGAAAG
>CAZDEI010000078.1:0-2046 GCA_964504325.1 uncultured Eubacteriales bacterium
AAGGTATACCGTGCAGCGCTCAAAGGGACTCGGTGAAAACCAGCCAGATATGATGAACCTTACAACAATGAATCCCGCAACAAGAAGGCTTATAAAGGTCATGCCGGACGATGCCGAAAGAACGGCCGAGATGTTTGACCTTCTGCTCGGCGACAATCTTCAGGGCAGAAAGGACTTCATTGCGGAAAACGGCTATATGTATATAGATGCCGCAGATATAAGCTGAGGAAGGAGGAAACGGTTTGGCTACCAAAAAAAGAAAAAGAGAGCAGACGGAAAACAGTCTTGCCGAGAACGCTTATATTTCGGGCGCGGGAACCGTTTTGGAGCAGCAGATAACCGACACGCTCGAGAGCAATTACATGCCCTATGCGATGAGTGTTATTCTCTCCAGAGCCATCCCCGAGATTGACGGCTTCAAGCCCTCCCACCGCAAGCTTCTTTATACCATGTATCAGATGGGACTTTTAAGCGGGCAGAGAATAAAATCCGCAAATATCGTCGGAAGAACAATGCAGCTTAACCCTCACGGAGATGCCGCGATATATGAGACTATGGTAAGGCTTTCGGAGGGCTATCAGGCGCTGCTGCATCCCTATGTCGATTCAAAGGGTAACTTCGGTAAGGCCTATTCGAGAGACATGGCCTATGCCGCCTCGCGTTATACCGAGGCCAAGCTTTCGGGAATAGCCGGCGAGCTGTTTGCCGATATTAACAAGGATACGGTGGATTTTGTCGACAACTACGATTCCACCATGAAGGAGCCTACCCTTTTCCCCGTGAGCTTTCCCGCGGTGCTTGTGAATGCCAATACGGGAATCGCGGTCGGAATGGCGAGCTCGATATGTCCCTTTAACCTCACGGAGGTCTGCAACACCGCAATAGCCTATATAAAGAACAACGACTGTGTTATTGAGGACACGCTTATAGCTCCCGATTTTCCGGTCGGCGGCGAGCTGATATATAACCGTGAAAAAATGAGTGAGATCTATTCCACCGGCAGGGGAAGCTTCAAGATCCGCTCGGTATACAAATACGACAAAGAGCAGAACTGTATAGATATAACCGAAATACCGCCAACCACCACAACCGAGGCTATAATCGAGAAGACGGTCGAGCTTGTCAAGGCAAAAAAGATAACCGAAATCAAGGATATCCGTGATGAAACGGGTCTCGGCGGTCTGCGTATCACAATCGATTTGAAGACACGCACGGTTGATCCCGACAAGCTGATGAATAAGCTGTTCAGGCACACTCCGCTGATGGATTCCTTTGCCTGCAACTTCAACATACTCATCGCGGGAGCACCGCGAGTTATGGGCATCAGGGAAATACTGTCCGAGTGGACGGCCTTCCGCACCGAGTGTGTCCGTCGCAGAACCTATTTTGACCTTTCCAAGGCGCGTGACCGCTATCATATGCTGACGGGTCTGTCTAAAATCCTTTTGGATATAGACAAGGCGATCAAGATAGTTCGCGAGACCGCCGAGGAAAAGGAGGTTGTTCCCAACCTCATGATAGGCTTCGGCATTGATGAGGCTCAGGCGGAGTATGTCGCGGAGATCAAGCTCCGTCAGCTTAACAGGGAATATATACTTCGCCGTCTTGAGGATCTTGATGAGCTCAAAAAGGAGATCGAACGGCTCGAGGGAATCCTCAATGACCGCAATAAGATCAACGCCATAATAATAGAGGAGCTTAAGGCCGTTTCGGCGAAGCACGGACAGCCGAGAAAAACCAAGCCGGTGTCTGCCGAGGATACGGATATGTCGGAGCCCGAGGAGCAGGCTGCGGATTATCCCGTGAATGTCTTCATCACCCGCGACGGCTATCTCAAGAAGATTACTCCGCTGTCGCTGAGAATGGGCGGTGAGCAGAAGCTCAAGGAGGGCGACGAGCTGGTGCAGTCGGTTGAGGCTCAAAATTCAAATGAGCTGTTGATCTTCACCGATCGCTGTCAGGTTTATAAATCGAGGCTTTCGGACTTTGACGACACCAAGGCGAGTGCACTCGGCGAGTATATGCCGGCCAAGCTTGAATTCGACG
>CAZDEI010000078.1:2056-5136 GCA_964504325.1 uncultured Eubacteriales bacterium
GACCGGTTTATACCGCGCTTATCGGCTCCTATGAGGGCTTTATGCTTTTCCTATTTAAAAACGGCAGAGTCTCAAAGGTCCCTCTTAAATCCTATGAAACCAAGACGAACCGACGCAAGCTGATAAATGCATATTGCAATAAATTCGAGCTTGCCGCCGTCCTGCGCATAAAGGAGGATACCGAGATACTGCTCAAGTCCTCGGGAGGCAGAATGCTGCTGCTGCACACGGGTGCACTCACCGCAAAGACAACCAAGGATAACGGCGGTGTTGCGGTAATGACCCAAAGAAAGGGTCAGCGCCTGACCGATGCGGAGGTTTATCGCGAGGGCACCTTCCTGAAGCCGCACAGATATCGCACGAGAACCCTTCCGACACTCGGAAGCATGCCGCTTGCGGAGGACGATGCCACCGAGCAGCTTAAGCTGTTATAAAAAGCGACCGTCCGCACAAGAAAGCACGGACGGCAAGTCGGTCTTAATACAAACGCAAGCTGTTTTATTTGACCGACGGTAGTATTATAACCGCCCTAAAGGAGTTTATTCGCAATTTGACAAATAAACCCGTCGGCGGTACGGTTGACATTGTGACTTAAACGGCGTATCATATAATTTACTGAATTTTACTCGCACTTCGGAGCATGAAGGCGGGCGGAACGGAGTTAAAAATGGCAAAGCAACTCGAAAAGATCTATGATCCGTCCTCTGTTGAGGACAGACTTTATTCCTTTTGGAGCGAAAACGGATACTTCCACGCAGAGGTGGACCCGAAAAAGGATCCCTATACTATAGTTATACCTCCGCCGAACATTACCGGACAGCTTCATATGGGACATGCACTTGACGAGACCCTGCAGGATATACTCATCAGGTGGAAGCGCATGCAGGGCTACAGTGCTCTCTGGATGCCCGGCACCGACCATGCCTCGATAGCCACCGAGGCGAAGATAGTCGAGGCAATGAGAGCCGAGGGCATAACCAAGGAGGACATCGGAAGAGAAGGCTTCCTTGAGCGTGCCTGGAAATGGAAGGAAAAATACGGCGGCAGGATAGTAGAGCAGCTTAAAAAGCTCGGCTCCTCCTGCGATTGGGAAAGACTTCGCTTTACTATGGATGAGGGCTGCTCCAAGGCTGTGCGTGAGGTGTTTGTACGGCTTTACGAAAAGGGTCTTATCTACAGGGGCGAGAGAATAATAAATTGGTGCCCTCACTGTCTTACCTCCATATCGGATGCCGAGGTTGAATACGAGGAAAAGGAGGGTGCGTTTTGGCATGTCCGCTATCCCTATGAGGACGGCAGCGGATATATCGAAATAGCCACCACACGCCCCGAAACCCTGCTCGGCGATACGGCGGTTGCCGTAAATCCCTCCGATGAGAGATATAAAGACGTCGTCGGCAAGCTGCTTGTGCTGCCCCTCGTAGGAAGAAAAATTCCCGTGGTTGCCGATGAATATGTTGATGCCGAATTCGGTACCGGTGCCGTAAAGATCACCCCTGCTCACGACCCCAATGATTTTGAGGTCGGAAAGCGTCACGGGCTTGAGGTGATAACCGTCACGACCGACGATAATTACATCGTCGAGGGCTACGGTCGCTACAGCGGCATGACCGCCGCAGAGGCAAGAAAGGCCATTGTCGCAGATCTTGAGGAGCAGGGCTATCTCATCGAAACCGAGCCCTACAGCCACAATGTCGGCACCTGCTATCGCTGTCACAGCGTTGTTGAGCCGCGCGTTTCAAAGCAGTGGTTTGTTAAGATGGAGCCTCTTGCGGCTCCCGCAATCGAGGCGGTTCGCGGCGGAGATGTAAGGATAATCCCCGAGCGCTTTGAAAAGACCTATTATAATTGGATGGAGAATATCAAGGACTGGTGTATTTCCCGTCAGCTTTGGTGGGGACACAGGATTCCCGCATGGTACTGTGACGATTGCGGAAAGACCTTCGTTTCTCGCGAGGAGCTTTCGGTATGTCCCGATTGCGGTAAGACTCTGCGCCGTGACGAGGATACCCTTGACACATGGTTTTCCTCTGCGCTTTGGCCCTTTTCAACCCTCGGTTGGCCCGAAAACACAAAGGAGCTTGAGTATTTCTATCCTACCAATACTCTTGTTACGGGCTATGATATCATCTTCTTCTGGGTCGCGAGAATGATATTCTCGGGTCTTGAATACACCGGCAAGGCTCCCTTCAATACGGTTCTTTTCCACGGTATTGTCAGGGATGCAAACGGTCGAAAGATGTCGAAATCCCTTGGAAACGGAATCGATCCGCTTCTTGAAATAGAAAAATACGGTGCGGATGCACTGCGCTTTACGCTTGCTACCGGAAACACACCCGGCAACGATATGCGTTACTCTCCCGAAAAGGTCGAGGCGAGCCGTAACTTTGCTAACAAGATATGGAATGCCGCCCGCTTTGTTCTCATGAATCTCGGCGAGAATGAGCCGGCACCCTATCTGCCGGAGCAGCTTGAGCTCGAGGATAAGTGGATTGTTTCGAAGTATAACCGCCTTGTTAAGGAGGTTACCGATAATCTCGACCGCTTTGAGATCGGACTTGCCGTTACCAAGCTTTATGACTTCATTTGGGATGTTTACTGCGATTGGTATATAGAGATTGCCAAGACAAGGCTTAATTCTCAGGATGAGAGCAAGGCAGGGGCGGCAAGAGCCGTGCTTGTGTATGTTCTTTCCAATACACTTAAACTGCTGCATCCCTTTATGCCCTTCATCACCGAGGAAATTTGGCAGGCACTGCCTCATGTCGGTGAGTCGATAATGATCTCAAAATGGCCCGAATACAGCGAGGAGCTCGATTTCTCGGCAGAGGAAACCGAGTTTGAGCGCATAATGTCGGTTATAAAGGCGGTAAGAAACAGAAGAAGCGAGATGAATGTACCTCCCTCAAAGAAGGCAAAGGTATATATCGCCTCGGAATATGTCGATACCTTTGCGGCCGGCAAAGTGTTTATAGAAAGACTTGCCTACGCCTCCGAGGTTGAGGTGGGCGCCTCCTTCGAGGTTGAGGGAGCCGTAAAGGTGGTCACAGAGGATGCTACCGTTTCCATACCTCTCAAGG
>CAZDEI010000079.1:0-5119 GCA_964504325.1 uncultured Eubacteriales bacterium
AGCTACAACGGTACCGATTATACCTACTACGGACCTGCCGACCTCAAGATCACCGAGGATAAGGATACCGGCAATGTCTACTATGACTTCAAGCTCCGTGAGGACATCAAGTTCTCCGACGGTAAGAAGCTGACCATTGATGATGTTATCTTCTCCATGTACGTTCTCCTGGATCCCTCCTATGACGGAAACAGCTCGCTCAACTCCCTCCCGATCGAGGGTCTTGCCGAGTACCAGAAGGGCATGGAGGTTCTCGGAAACCTCCTCTTCAACGCCGGCAAGGATGGCTATGTTGCCACCGAGCTCTATACCGAGGAGCAGTACAACACGTTCTGGAACTATTACAATGATGAGTCCGGCGCTGCCTTCGCACAGTCCATCTGCGACTACTGCATAGCTAACGGCTACAATGCTTCCACCGATTCCGTTGCTGCCTGCGCAGCAAACTGGGGCTATGAGCTTGACGAGAATGCCACTGCCAAGGATTTCTGGAATGCTATAGTTGAGGCCTATGGCGGCGACGAGGCTAAGGCCGAGGCAACCGAGAAAGCCGACTACACCAGAAAGCAGCTCACCATCAACGCGCTCGGCGCTGAATACATGGCAGCTGTTCAGACCGGTGAGTCTGCAGCTAATGTTACGGGTATCAAGAAGACCGGCGATTACTCCATGAGAGTAACCCTCACCAAGATTGATGCCACTGCCATCTATCAGTTCGGCGTGGCCATTGCTCCTCTCCACTACTACGGCAGTGCAGACAAGTATGACTACGAGAACAACAAGTTCGGCTTTGACAAGGGTGACCTTTCCAGCGTTCGCGCAAAGACCACCGTACCTATGGGTGCAGGTCCTTACAAGTTCATCAAGTTCGAAAACGGAACCATCAACTTTGAGGCTAACGAGGACTACTACCTCGGAGCTCCCAAGACCAAGTACATCAACTTCGTAGAGTGCCTCTCCGAGGATGATAAGCTCAACGGCGTTACCACCGGAACCATCGATCTTACCGATCCTTCCATGGATAAGAACACCGCTGACTCCATCAAGAAGAACAACAGCAACGGAACCCTTTCCGGCGACAAGATTGTTACCAACCTTGTTAACAATCTCGGATACGGCTACATCGGAATGAACGCCATTGTTATGAGTGTTAACAATGATCCTGCTTCCGATGCCTCCAAGAATCTCCGTAAGGCTTTCGGTACCGTGTTCAGCGTATACCGTGACCTCGCCATCGATTCTTACTACGGCGAGCTTGCTTCCGTTATCAACTACCCGATTTCCGATACCTCCTGGGCTGCTCCCCGTCCGTCCGATGACGGCTACAAGGTAGCATTCTCCACTGATGTCAACGGAAACGACATCTATACCTCCGATATGACTGCCGAGCAGAAGTATGAGGCTGCCAAGACTGCAACTCTCGGCTTCCTCGAGGCAGCAGGCTACACCGTTGTTGACGGCAAGGTTACCGCTGCTCCTGCAGGCGCAAGGCTTGAGTACGAGGCATGGATCCCCGCTGACGGTACCGGTGATCATCCTTCCTTCATGGTATATACCGAGGCTAAAAAGGCACTTGCCGACATCGGTATCAACCTCATAATCAAGGATCTTACCAACTCCACCGAGCTCTGGACCGCTCTTGACGCTCAGCAGGTTGCTCTTTGGGCTGCTGCTTGGGGCGCAACTGCCGATCCCGACATGTTCCAGATCTACTACTCCGATGTTGCCAACGTTGCCAACGGCGCCGGCGCTAACCCGCTCGGCGGCAAGGGACAGGGTGGTTCAAACTACATGTACTGCATCACCGATCCCGAGCTCGATAAGCTCATCCTTGATGCACGTGCTTCTACCGATCAGACCTTCAGAAAGTCAATGTACAAGGCTTGCCTTGACACCATCATTGACTGGGCTGTCGAGATTCCGGTATATCAGAGACAGAATGCTGTTATCTACTCTGCTGAGCGTGTAAACGGCGATTCCGTAACTCCCGATATCACCACCTTCTACGGCTGGCTCTCCGAGGTCGATAAGATCGAACTCAAGTAATTGACCGCTTAGGCTTTTCAGTTAAGTAAAGCAAGGCCGGCGGGGGGCTTAAAGCCCTCCGCCGACTTCGGTCGCTAAGGACAATACAATCAGTCTGTAATATGTCGGTCTCTGTCGATTAAGCTCGATGGGAACGGAGCAGTTACGGGACAGGCCGCGGCGCCTCATACAGAGCGCTTGCCTCGGTAATGCTTGGCGCTTGTCTGCAGGGCATACTGCTTAAGTGATTACAGGTTGATTGTATTGCCTTTTTCGAAGGCGGAGTCAGTCTACAGGCTGCTTATCTCGGCAACGGCAATCGTGCATTCCGAGCGAGGAATGCTTACCGTGCGTCTTTTCGGCGCAAAACCATAAGAACGGAGGATCACTTTGCGTAAGTACATAGTTAAGAGACTGCTGATATCGGTGATGATACTCTTTTTCGTCACCTTCATCATATATGTTTTGATGAGATGTCTTCCCACCTCGTATATCGAGAACATGGCAAGACAGAAATCCATGCAGCCCGGATCGAAAAGCTTTGAGGAATGGATGGCCCAGCTTACCGCCATGTACAGCATGGACAAGGGTATAGTGGTAGGCTTCTTTATTTGGATTTGGAATATGCTCACCGGTAATTTCGGTGACTCCTGGTATTATACCGTGCCGGTAATTGAGAAATTCAATGACACCATCTGGCTCTCCTTTATCATGGGCCTTATTTCAATGGTGTTTGAGGTTATCATTGCCGTTCCGCTCGGCGTAATTTCCGCCACAAAGCAGTATTCAAAGACCGACTATGCAATTTCGGTGGTCGCTCTTGCCGGCATTTCGCTGCCGACCTTTTTCTTTGCATCGCTGCTCAAGCTTGTCTTCTCGGTAAAGCTCGGCTGGTTCGATCTTTTCGGTCTTGTCAGCCGTGACTATCAGCATCTTTCCGCTGTAGGTCAGTTCTTTGACAAGGCACATCATCTTGTCCTGCCTATCGTCACAATAGTCGTCATCAGCATCGGCTCGCTGATGAGATATACCCGTACCAACATGCTTGAGGTTTTGAATGCCGACTATATCCGTACCGCACGCGCAAAGGGACTTTCGGAGCGCAAGGTAATATATCATCATGCCTTCAGAAACACCCTCATTCCGTTGGTAACCATTATAGGCGGCTCTCTGCCCGGTCTCTTCTCCGGTGCACTTATAACCGAGACGCTTTATTCGATTCCCGGTATCGGCTATGCCTCTTACTATGCAATGATCAACGGTGATATACCGTTTTCAATGTTCTATCTGACCTTTATCGCAATACTGACACTGCTCGGCAATCTTATATCCGATGTGCTGTATGCAGTTGTCGATCCGCGAGTCAGAATTTCTTAAAAAGGAGGAGTTACAGTGTCTTTTCTTCGCAAAAACAAGGATACCGGAGCAGCAAGCTCCTCTGCCGAAAAGGAAAACAGCTCTGCCGCTCTTTCTTTGAACGACGACCGCCGAGTCAAGGTGCTTTCACCCGGCGCCATGGTTATGAAGCGCTTTCTGCGTAACCGCATAGCCGTTGTCGGACTTATTATACTTGCCTTCATGTTTGTATTCTCCTTCCTCGGCGGAGTCATCTCCCCTTATGAGGAGGATCAGTTCTTCTATACCACCGAATCGCAGCGCAAGGTATACGCCGGTGTTGTCGAAAACAAGGAATACCGTTACGCCGTTGCCGATGACAGCTTCAATTCGGTTATTCAGGCGCAGTCGCTGCTTGCCGTGCGCACCGACAAGGAAATGTTCACCTACGGCGGAGTTACCTATACGGTAAAGACCGAGGGTGAGGATTTCTACTCTGTATCGGTAAACGGAACCGAAATAGGAATCGGCTATAAGGATGTCGTCAGCGCCTCAAATGAGGGCGTTGAGCTCTCGTATGCCTTCAGGCGCGGAGCTGTTGACGCCTTTGCCAACGGCAAGTCCTCCTTTACCGCCGACGGTAAGGAATACATCGTAAGTGACGGCGGAATCATCACCGAGTCCGGCGAGGAATTCGCCTATGCCGGCAGATATGTCGTTAATCCGATTTCTAACGAATTCCTTTCCCGTGAGTTTAAGGAAAATCTTATCGCCGCCATCGAAAGAGGCGAGGATACCTTTGTCTACACCGAGGACGGAGCCGAAACCGAGATTTTCATCGAATACCGTGCCGATGTTGACAATTACGAGATACTCAAGCTTAGCGAAACAAGAGTATATGACAGATATTCTTCTCCGAGCAAGGAGCACTGGCTCGGAACCGACGGCTACGGCATGGATATGCTCACCCGTTTGATGTACGGCGGAAGAGTTTCGCTTATTATAGGCTTCATTGTTGAATTTATCGCAACTCTCCTCGGAATCATTCTCGGCGGAATCGCAGGCTATTTCGGCAAGTGGGTCGACATGGTCATCATGCGTATTGTCGATATTTTCTACTGCATCCCCTCAATGCCTATAATCATAATCATAGGTGCTGCCATGGATGCCATGAGAGTCGATCCGCAGGTAAGACTTATATATCTTATGCTGATCCTCGGCTTCCTCGGATGGCCCGGTGTTGCCCGTATGGTTCGCGGTCAGATACTCTCGCTTCGTGAGCAGGAATTCATGACTGCTACCGAGGCGTGCGGTGTTCGCGTATCAAGGCGTATATTCAGACACCTTATCCCGAATGTTATTCCTCAGCTTATCGTTTCCTGCTCGATGGGTATAGGCTCGACAATAATTACCGAGTCGACCCTTTCGTTCCTGGGACTCGGTGTTAAATTCCCGTTTGCTTCATGGGGAAACATCATAAGTGATGTTACCAACACGCATGTTTTGACCTCCTACTGGTTCATTTGGATTCCGGCGGGTCTCCTGCTCTTGCTGACGGTTCTTGCCTTTAACCTTGTCGGCGACGGCTTGCGCGATGCCTTCGATCCGAGAATGAAGCGGTAATGCTGTTGCGGAGGTGAAACGGAAAAATGGCTAAAAAAGTTCAGGACGGATATCTTTCTGCCAAGGAGTCGCGCAGAATATCCAAGCAAAACAGAAAAATCACAAATCAGTTTGAAAAGCTTCATAAGCGTAAGCA
>CAZDEI010000080.1:0-5066 GCA_964504325.1 uncultured Eubacteriales bacterium
ATGTAGCGCTGTATATACAAAAGATCGACCGAATTCACCGACTGATCTCGGTTTGCGTTTGCTGCTGCGGACTGAACGGTGTCAAGCTGTGTCATGCCGAGAATCGAGCGCTGTGTTACAAGCAGATCGATTGAATTCACCCTGCCGTCCTTATTGACATCGCCGTATATCAAAAGCGTGTACCTGAACGCCTCGACCCCGTCCGTGCCGTAGATCACAACGGTATCGCCGGTGGCAACAGGGCTTTCACCCTCCTTCTTGCCTCCGTCACCTCCAAGCAGCTCTGCCGTGCCGTTTTCAACGGTGAAGCCCTCCAAGAATTCCGAGGCCGCGGTGCCGGGCTCGATTCGCGTTACATAGTCGCCTACGGAATATACCGTTCCCGTCAGGGTCGGTGCTTTGGGGTCATCGGGCGACGGCTCCTTTTCATTCCTGAATATATACAGGGTATAGCTTCGCTTACTGCCGTTTGTCGCCGTAACGGTCAGAGTAACGGTGTTGCTTCCGTAATTCAGTGCGATATTTCCGGTGCCCGAAACGGTTGCTCCGCTGTCATAGGGGACCGCCGTCACCTTAACGCTTGCATCTGTTACTATCGCCTCATAGGACATTTTATAGACATCGAATTGCGACGATAGCTCCCAGCCCTCGACGGAAATCGACTTTAAATAGCTGTTGTTATTGCCGCTTTCGGTAGGCCTTGCACAGGCCGAGGAGGGCATATCCGTGTAAACGGGTATTTTGAATACGGCCTCGTTTTGAATGGTTTCGGTCGTGAAGGCTCTTTTCAGTATCGCAGCCTCACTTGCGGGCGCGGGCAGATATGTCATGTATTCATGCCAATAATAGCCGTTTCCGCCGTCCACAACATCGAATTTTTGAAGATACAGAGTGTCCTGACCCGTCTTGAAATAATTCGTATCAAGGAAGGAGGAGCCGCCGATCATGGATTTGAGCGGAGTATCCCAGCCCTGCTCCTTGGCGTACTTTGCGCCCTGAACATATTTGTCGTTGCCGTAGGTCTTTATGTTCCAAATATTGTAATAGCCCTCATAGCCCGCAACCTCGCCGCGACCGCTGAGATTGCCGTTGATTCCCTGCTCCTGCCTGATTCTCGAGGCGAGCATATAAGCGCTGATGCCGGTAAGCTTGTGCGCTGCGATAAAGGCCGCGGGATAGCTGTCAACCTCGATTATTTCCTTGACCGTTTTTCCGTCAAGCTGATCACCCGGCTTGATCTCGACGGGAATATCGGCTGCCTCCGAGGAGTTGTTCGCCTCTGTGTCGTCCTTATTTGAGGTTATTTTATAGCTTCCGTCGGTAAAAATATAAACCCTTTCGCCGTTGTCGGGATAGCTTGCCGTCCATTTCATTCCGTTCAGAATGCTCGAAACACCCTGCTCGGTTTCGCCGGTTTGGCCGCGAGCGACAAAAAACATGAATATGCTTGTGTCATTCAGGAAGTTACGGGGATCGATACAGTATTTTAAGTAATCCCGGCTTGCGGCATGGTAAACTCCGCCGTCAAAGGTAACGAAGCTTCCCGTGTCAAAATTGTAAAAGCCCTTATCGTAGCTCTTCCAGGAGTTTGTCGCCGTTTTGTCGATAAGGCTTGTTCCGCCGTATTCCGCGGAGATCACGCTGTCCCACTTGAGTCCGGTATGAAGTGCGGTGAATTTCCAATTCGGATACTTTGCATGAAGCTGCCGTAAAAGCACCCTGTAGCTTTCGGGAAAATTCTGTGACGCAAGCTCCTTTTCAAATTCATCCGAGCCTACATAGGCGGGTGCGATGTATATATAATTGGAATGAACATAGCCCGTGATGCTGCCGTAGGTGATGGAATACCATTTGGTAATGCCGCCGACGGCGGTGCCGTTTACCTCACCCGTTACGGTGACCTCTGTACCGGAGGCCAGGGTGGTTACGACCTGCGAGGAGGTTGTCGGGCTGCTGCGGACATTCAGCCTGTCCGAGGAGGTTAAAACCGTTCCCGTCGTGGGATATGCTGCGGCTTTAACCGACAGAAAAGGGGTCGCCGTTACCGTAAATATCAAAAGCAGGGATAAAATAAGACCGCTTGCTCTTTTCGACAAAATTCGTCACCTCCCGTTCGACTACACAAACTGATTATACCAAATCATCCTTTTTATTACAATAGCAAAGAGAAAATTAACAAATATTATGTAAACTCTTTTGCCGCTCGGCGGAGTTATAAAAAAAGAGGTGACAAAATCGAGAAGTTATGCTATAATTTATTTAAATGTCGTGAGGCTTCCGCCCTCGACCCTCGGACTGAAAGCAGTCCGTACCGTATTTTGCATTTCGGAAGGATAGAAATTATTATGGATACTGCCGTTTTCAATACCGTTTCCTCCGCCTGCGGAGAGCTTCTTGCCGCCAACGGCTACACATGCAGCCCTGCAGAGGGCCGTTTTTTCAATGACGATAACGAATTTTCGGTCAGATATGACAGCGAGCGCAGTCAGTTTGTTCTCGCCTTCACCGACAAAAAGGCGGGCGCCGCAGAGGTTGAGCTTGCAAGCTGGCTTTCCGACGGCGAAAGCAAGGGCGACGCCGCCGTTATCGGAGAGGATTTTGCCGACACCGTTGCCGTAAAGCTCGGTCTTAAAAAGCCCTCACACAGCGCACCAACCGTTGCAATGCCCGCAAAGTCCGCCGCAGGTGAGCAGCACGGAATAGATTCTCTCACCCAAAAGCTTCTTTCGGTATTTCCTCAGTTTAAGGATACCTATAAGGAGCATGTTGCCGAGCTCGGCGGATATTACTATGTGAAATTCATGAAGGAGACCTTCGTTCCCAAGCTCGCCGAAATGACCGCCGCCTTTGACGCAAACCGCAAGGCTCTTGAAAAAACCTTTAAGATGCTTGCGGATGTTTATTACAACTGCGACCGAACCGCTGCGGATGCAATCTGCGCCCTTATTATCGTAGGTGCCTTCAGAAAGAATCCCGCCGAATTCGAAAAGCTTGCTCCGGCTCTTGAAAACTATCCCTATTTCATGACGGCCGGCCGTGAGATACTCGCTCAGGCCGCAAGAAGCAAAAAGCTCACAGCTGTTTTTGAGGACTGAAAAAACGCCCGTATCCGTTCAGGATACGGGCTTACTTGTTTTTCGGCGCTACGCTCCCTCATTCCAAACCGGAATAAAGCCGTAACTCAGCACGGCGTGGAGCTTTTCTCTGCTTCTTTTCAAATGCCTTGATATTGTCGATTTGTTTACTCCGTAATGCACTGCGATTTCCGTCACACTCATTCCGCCGAAGTAAAACATACTGAGAATTTCACGCTGCCTCTCGGTCAGCTCACTGTCCATTGCCCTTTTGAGCTGCTTTTTCAGGTAATTCACCTGTCGCTCGTTTGTGCCGTTATTCAGATAGTTTGAGGGCTTCAGACGGTCACCGAATATTTCAAGGCTAAAGGTATTCCTATCCATTTTCGTCCATCCTTTCGTAATATGCCATCAGCCTTTCGGCTGTTTTTCGACAAGCCGCCGCGTCCGAATACAACGAATAGATTCGCCGCTTAAGCAGGAGAAGACGGTTGCCGTCAAGCTTTTTGCCCTCTTGGGAAATGAGCCTGATCCTTTCGGTCAGCCGCACCGACCGTTCAAGATACTCCTTTCCCAGCTCGTATAAGGTCATAATCTACCACCTCTACACAGTTTGTGTTTTTCGCATGGAACTATTGCCACATGTCCCTTGCGATTAAATATTACCACAATTTGTGTGCAGAATCAAGACTGTTCTTGTTAAAATAACACGATTTGTGTAGTAAGCTGTATTGTTGTTGCAATTTTTCCACAACAAAGCAGCAACAATCGTTGACTTTGCCATTGATTTATCACACGCTTCGTGTTATAATACTCACGGACACGGTGCGATGCATCTATGCGGCAAAGACCAACCACTCAGATCCGTCGGCGCTGTGCCCTCAACAATTGTAACGGGGCGGTAAAATATGAACACTTGCGGTAAAAGACTCAAGGAGCTTCGCCGACACAGCGGTATGACACAGCAGCAGCTTGCGGAAAGGCTCGGAGTCTCGGCGAGCACAGTCGGAATGTACGAGCAGGGGCGCCGCGAGCCCCCGATCGAAACGCTGCTTGCACTCTGCTCCTGCTTCAATGTCTCTGCAGGCTATTTGCTTGGCTCGGACACGGGACACGATGTTATGGATATGCTTGATGAAATGCGCAACCGCGTCAGAAGTGACAAAAAGCTTATGTTTAACGGTGTCCCCATCAGCAGCGAGCAGACCGACCGTCTTTTCGATGCAATGTATGTTGCCGCATCGGTAATGTTCAACTCGCAGTGCCTGGGTAAGGATAAGCAGTCCGAATCAAACTGAGCAACGGTTTCTCTTGTGAATCTTCACAGCTTTAATTTTATCCTCAGAGGTGTATTGCTAAATGTGGCTTGTACTCGCGCTTCTTTCGGCACTTTTCGCAGCACTGACCTCGATTCTCGCCAAGCTCGGAATCGACGGCGTAAATTCAAATTTGGCCACCGCAATAAGAACGGGCGTCGTGCTGATAATGGCCTGGGGAATGGTGCTACTGACCGATGCACAGGTTGGAATATCCGAAATCAGCAAGAAAAGCTGGATTTTTTTAATACTTTCCGGTCTTGCGACCGGCGCCTCATGGCTCTGCTATTACCGTGCGCTTCAGCTCGGCGATGCCTCGCGTGTCGTGCCGATAGATAAGCTCAGCGTGGTAATGACTCTCATTCTTGCTTTTGTATTTTTGCACGAGAAATTCACGCCGAAATCTCTTATCGGCTGCCTGCTGATAGGCGCCGGCACCCTTCTTATGGTGCTTTAGCGGAATAAAAGCCATTCAAAAAGGCATCTGCAAATATCATCCCACGGGTGGTTATATTTGCGCATGCATATCCGTCTTGATTTTTAGCTTGTGAGAAAAGCACAGGCTCAAAAAAAATCGGGTCACTCAAAAAGGGTGTCTTACTAAGGGATTTAATTCCTTGAGAAAATATCGGCATAGTTTGGAGAAATCCGGCTATGCCGATATTTTCGGTTCTTA
>CAZDEI010000081.1:0-4974 GCA_964504325.1 uncultured Eubacteriales bacterium
CTTAGCGTATTCCAGCACTCGGTTAACGGTTATAACTCCCTCGGTAACAAGGTCGACTCCCTCAATCTCCGCAATCGGAGGAACATCGCTTTTTTCAAAATTCAGCGATGCCTTAAGCGGCTTGCCGAGATACTTTGCAGCGATGGACGAGGTCGTTCCGCCGCATATTATATGCTTGCCCTCCTTTGAAAAGAAGAGCGACATCATTCGGTTACAATCATCGGGATTACGGGGAGGTCCGAAGAGAATATTCATCGGCTCACGCCGTCTTATTCTGACGACGCAGGCTGTCGCATCGTCTCCCGGATGATGTCCGTACTGCTTATCACATTCGTCTATAAGCATGGTTGAAAGTGTTTTTGCGGTATAGCCCACATGTGCGAGTGTTTCCATGAAGGAGGCTATATCCTCGCGCTTCCAGCCGAAATTGAAGGCAATACCGATTCCCGCATGCGGACAGCCGTCGCTCATAGCGATAAAGGTGTCGTTTTCCTGCAGGCGGATAACCGATTTATATATCTTTTTTCCCTCAATATTGAGCTCGGTCATCGGATAATCGTAATTTACGCAGTCACGGAGTAATATGATCTGCGGATTATCATACTGTATCAGCTCGGCAACGGCGTTGTCGATGATGTGTATTATGGTAAAGGTGGAATATGCAACACCTCGCACCGAGCAAACGGGAAGTGTTGCCGCAATTGTCTTTACGCATTCCTCAAGCGGAATGCATTCGGACATCATTGTAGATATTATCTTGGAGGTAAGGGTCGAAAGAATACTCGCCTTTACCCCGCTTCCGAGTCCGTCCGCAAGGACGATCACGGTTGAATTTTCATTCTGCTCGATTATATCTATATGGTCACCGCAGAGCTGCTCGCCCTCGTGATTTATGCTTTTCCAGCCGATATCGGCACAAAGATTATTCATCGCCGATCGACTCCTTAAGCTTTGTGAGAGCTATTTTTGTTTCGGCAGCCGTTTCACCGAGCAGAGATGCAATTTCCTGAACAATACGCATCTGCTTATCGACCACCCTATCGGCGATCTCAACCGTTTGACGGTTAATGCTCTCCTTTTTTTCGCGCTCCTGCTCCTCCCTGGTGACATCCCTGATTATACAGATAAGAAGCTTATATTCCTTATCGTATATAATAGTCTCCTCGGCGTATTTATTATACTCGGCAAGATAGACATGCTTGTCGGTAATGTTTTTTCCGTTGGAGAGCACCTCAAGGAAATCGCTCGGGTCAAGTATTCGTACCACCTGATCACCGAGTATATATGAGGCTGAGCGGATATTAAGCATTTTGAGTGCGGCCTTGTTTATCTGCTGCACCTCGAGCTTTTCGTTAAGAACTATGAGAGCGTTGGGGGTGTTTCTGACTATATTGTCGGAGAAGCTCTCGGCCTTATCCTTAAGATAGGGCAGGCACATTGAGATCTCCGCCTTACCCTGACATACGGCAATAGCCTTTTCGCGACAGGTATTATAGCCGCAGGAGCCGCAATTGAGCTCGTCCGACGGCTTCATTTTGCCCATCTGACGGAGGGTATCTCTGATTTCATCCTCGGTAGGCTGAGTAAGCTTTTTCTCGATAGCCGTAAAGCTTTTTCTGAGATAAAGCGGACCCGGCTGAGTTACTCTGTAATCCTCATGACCGGCGAACTGAGAAACGGCCATGAAATCCTTTACGGGAGAGCGGTGGAATTTTTCCATAACCGGACCGCCGACACAGCTGCCCACACAGGCCGACATTTCGATAAAGCAATGATGCAGCTTGCCCTCCTCAATATCCTTGAGGGCGGCAATGCAATTATCGGTGCCGTCAATCGCCATGTAGGTGTAATCCGGATCGAACTCGGTCATGCTCTTAAGTATTCCGCCGGTTGTCGGAAAAAGCCTTGTACGGCTCTGCTCGCAGCTGTCGGACACCTTTTCAAGCTCTATTCCCTCTGCCTTAAGCCATGCTGTCAGCTCGTCGTATGTAAGAACGGCATCGACAAGACCCTCATAATGCTGAGCCTCATCCTTTTTGGCAACGCAGGGACCGATAAAGACCGTTTTCGCATCGGGATAGCGGCACTTTATATCTCTGCAGTGTGCCTGCATGGGCGACATTACATCGGCAAGGTAGCCGAGCTCCGCAGGGAAATGCTTTTGAATCAAAAGATTAACGGAATGACAGCAGGAGGTAATGAGAATATCGCGCTTTTCCTCTCTTATGAGGCGCTCGTATTCCCTCTTGACAACGGTCGCTCCGACCGCCGTTTCCTCAACATCGTAAAAGCCGAGAAGCTTGAGTGCACGCCTCATTTCGCCGATTCCGACACCGTCATAATTTGCGACAAAAGAAGGTGCAAGGCTGACTATGACGGGATCGCCCGACTGGAGCAGCACCTTTACCTTCTCGGTTTCATCTACTATCTGCTTGGCATCCTGCGGACAAACAACAAAGCAATGCCCGCACATAATACACTCGTTACCGATTATATAGGCCTGATTTCCCGAAAACCTTATGGATTTCACGGGACAGTAGCGTATACACTTGTAACAGTTTTTGCAATTGGACTTTTTCAGTGTCAGGCATTCCATAGCTGTTAATTTTCCTCCGAAGCAATTCGACTGAGTATGTTTTTTTGGAAAAACTCACCGAAATTTTCCGGAGTGATGCCCGTAAAGACCTCATCGTCAACGGTCACGGTCACTCCGACGCGGTTACACTTGCCGGTGCAAAAGCTACCGGCAAGTGTAATTTCGGATTCGAGCTTTCTTTTTGATATTTCATTTTGAAAGAGCTCAACGATTTTTTCGGAGCCCTTCAAATGGCAGGACGAGCCCACACATATCAAAACGATCATTATCCGTTCACCTTGGCAAGAACGTTTTTCTCGAAGAACTCACCGACGGTGTCGGGAGTTACCGAGAAAAATTCCTCATCGACAGTGACACAGACGCCCTGTCTGCACTTTCCCATGCAGAAGGTTCCGGCGAGCTCAACGGTATCGCCGAGGTTGTTATCCTTAATAAGCTGCTGAAGCTGCTCAACGACCTGACGAGAGCCCTTCAAATGGCAGGAGGATCCGATACAAACGGTAATTTTCATTTGTTACACCTCTTTATTCGTAATCAACAACATTGATCCAGGAGTTGAGGAATTCTCTTTCGGCGGCATTGCCCTTTACGCTCTGAGAAGCGGCAACGATAGGCATCCATTTCTGAACATACTGCTTGGCAGTGTTGCTCTTGTCGCAGAAGAGCTTGAGGTACTCATCGGCACCGGTGATATCACCGTTAAGCCAGAAGAGCAGATATGTTCTCGCAACATCGGCGGAGGCATTACCCTGAGTGGCATGAGACCAGTCAAGGATATACGGAACGCCGCTGTCGGTGATGATTATGTTAGAGGGATTAAAGTCGCCGTGGCAAAGCTTATTATGCTTGGGCATTGCCTCGAGTCTTGTGTGAAGATCGTAGCGAACGGTTGCCGAAAGATCGGTCTCGCTTATCTTGCGATTCATCTTGTCCTTAAGCTTGTTGAGCAGCGGGCAGGTCTTGGAATGCATTTCAAGCTGAAGATCGACGAAAAGATTGAGATACTCGGCCTTCTTTTCGGGGTCGTTCTTCATAAGCTCGCTGAGGGTGGTTCCCTTGATGTACTCGGAAACTATGGTCCACTTACCGTCAACGAGAGTCACCTCGAGGATCTTGGGAATGTTGAGTCCGGTCTGCTCTACACGGGCCTGATTAAGTGCCTCATTGAGAACATCTGCCTTTGAGTAATCGGCATTGAACACCTTAAGGCAGCGATCACCGTCACGGTAAACCGTTTTATTGTTTCTTACTGCAATAATTCTGTCGAGATTCATAAACCGTTCCCCCTTCAGTTCTTCTTAAGACCGCTTTTTGCTCTGCGGTATGCTTTTTTGAAATCTCCGTCCTCATTCTCGGCGGGAAGCATTGCGGAGGTCGGCTTGTCGACCTCGGTGAAGTGCTTTTCGCCGTAGTAGGCGTTAAGATACATCTGCTTGATCTCGCTTATGAGCGGATAACGCGGGTTGGCACCGGTGCACTGATCGTCGAAAGCCTGCTCGCACATCTCATCGAGTCTGTCGAGGAAGTTCTTCTCATCGGGAACATAGTCCTTAATGCACTTCTTTATGCCGACCTTTTCCTTAAGCTCGTTGACTGCCCTGATAAGGTTCTCAAGCTTCTCCTCGTCGGTCTTTCCGCCGAGTCCGAGATATTCGGCAACCTCTGCATATCTGCGGAGGGTATGAGGATGATCGTACTGTGAGAAGGTACCCATCTTTGTGGGAGCCTCACATGCATTAAAGCGAAGCACCTCTTCAAGCATAAGAGCATTTGCGACACCGTGTGCAATGTGATGGAAGGCGCCGAGCTTATGAGCCATGGAGTGACATACGCCGAGGAAGGCGTTTGCGAAGGCCATACCTGCCATGGTAGCGGCGTTGGCCATCTTCTCTCTTGCTTCAACATCGGTCTGTCCGTTCTCATAGGCACGGGGCAGATACTCAAATACGGTCTTAAGAGCCTTGAGCGCAAGACCGTCGGTATAATCGGTAGCCATAATGGAGGCATAAGCCTCAAGTGCGTGGCTGACCGCGTCGATACCGGAGGCGGCGGTAAGTCCTCTCGGAGCACTCATATGGAAATCGGTATCGATAATTGCCATGTTTGGAAGAAGCTGATAGTCGGCAAGAGGATACTTAACTCCGGAGCGCTCGTCGGTAATAACGGCGAAGGGCGTCACCTCGGAGCCGGTACCTGCAGAGGTAGGAACGGCAATGAAGTATGCCTTTTCACCCATCTTCGGGAAGGTGTAAACACGCTTACGGATATCGATGAAGCGCATTGCCATATCCATGAAGTCGGCCTCGGGATGCTCATAGAGCACCCACATGATCTTGGCCGCGTCCATAGCGGAGCCGCCGCCGAGAGCGATAATGCAA
>CAZDEI010000082.1:0-4961 GCA_964504325.1 uncultured Eubacteriales bacterium
GCCCTTGTCCTGCGATATAATTATATTAGTGAGGATATATTAACGGGAGCTATGCCGAGCGGCACATGGCCGGAGGCGTTGAGGAGGTATAATATGGCAAGGATTTTGCTTGTTGAGGACGATGAAAGCATAGTTTCCTCATTGACAGAGTATCTTATCGGTGAGGGCTTTTCTGTCGAAAGTGCCTCCGGTCAGCGGGAGGCCGAGGAACTCCTGAGGAGCAGGCAGTACGAGCTTTTGCTTGTCGATATAAATCTTTCAAACGGAAACGGCTTTTCGGTCTGTGTTGCAGCAAAGGCGAGGGCGGAGGTGCCTGTGATTTTTTTGACAGCCTCCTCTGATGAAAACAGTATCGTGGCGGGACTTGATCTCGGTGCCGACGATTATATTTCAAAGCCCTTCCGTCCGCGTGAGCTTGTCTCTCGAATGCGCAACGCCATGAGAAAATACGGCAGCCGCTCGACCGTCACCGTGGGGTCTCTCACGGTTGACTGCGATCGAGGAACGGTCGAAAGGTCAGGAAGCGAGATACCGCTCTCCGCACTTGAGTACAGGCTTTTTTCGGTTTTTGTACAGAACAGAGGCAGGCTTTTGACACGGAACCGACTCCTTGAGGAAATATGGGATGTCGGCGGAGATTTTGTAAACGACAACACCCTTACGGTTTATATAAAAAGACTCCGCGAAAAGCTTGAGGACGATCCGCAGTCGCCCGTAATAATCAAAACGGTTCGCGGCATGGGATACAGGATGGATTAAATGAGTAAAAGGAATTTTTCGGGAAGTGGCGCCGTTTTTTTGATTTTTGCAGTCGTTATGCTGATAACCTCGGGGGTGCTTTTGTTTATATCGCCCGTGGCAGCGGTGATCACACTTATGTCGGAGCTGCTTCTCTGTACCGTGCTCGCTATACACGAAAAAAGGCGGAGAAGAGCGGCGGCAGGGCTTTCCGAGCGGATAGATAGGGTGCTGCACGGCTATGATGAGATGCTCATAAGCGAAAGCCGTGAGGGCGAGCTTGCCGTGCTTGAGGATGAAATCGAAAAAATGACGGTCCGTCTCCGCGAGCAAAGAGACCGACTTGAAAGGGATAAGGTTTTTCTTGCCGATGCCCTTGCGGATATTTCACATCAGCTCAGAACACCGCTTACGGCAATGAATCTTACCGTGCAGCTTCTTTCCGAGCAGCAGCTCTCCGAGGAAAGAAAAACGGCTCTCACGCGCGAGCTTAAAAGAAGCCTGTCGAGGCTTGATAAGCTTATAGCCTCACTTCTCAAAATGTCGAGAATCGATGCAGGTGCGGTAAGCTTCAAAAGCGACACCGTGTCGGTAAGAGAGCTGATTAAGGAGGCTGCCGAGCCGCTTATGATAATGATGGAGCTCAAGGGCATAGATTTTTCGGTCTCGGCAGGTGACGAAAGCTTCAAGGGTGATGCACAGTGGAGCGAGGAGGCCTTGGGAAACATCATTAAAAACTGCGTTGAGCATACCGGGAGCGGTGGTAGAGTGACCGTTGAGGCACGGGAAACACCCGTTTTCACAGAAATAAGGGTCTCGGACAACGGAGGCGGCATCGACGAGGAGGAGCTTCCCCATATATTCGAGCGCTTCTATAAGGGCAAAAATGCCTCTCCCGACAGCATCGGAATCGGACTCGCTCTCGCAAGAATGCTTACCGTCGAGCAGGGAGGTACGCTTTCCGCCGCCAACCGCGACGGCGGAGCGGAGTTTACTCTGCGCTTTTACAAAACGGTTTTATGAAAAATGACGCTTTTGTGACTGAAAATTACTCCTTACGGTCACCGAGGCGTCACTTTACTTAGGTAATATATATTTCGAAAAAAGCGTGCGGACCGAGGCAATGGAGGTCGCACGAAAGGAGACGAAAATATGGAAATACTTAAGGTGGAGGGACTTTCGAAGATATACGGCAGCGGTGATAATGCCGTAAGCGCCGTAAATAATCTTTCCTTCAGCATAAAAAAGGGAGAATTCGTTGCCGTGATAGGGCCGTCGGGCTCGGGAAAATCGACCCTCCTGCATATACTCGGCGGAGTTGACCGCCCTACGGCGGGAAGGGTCTATATGAACGGTCAGGATGTTTACGCCCAAAGCGAGGATCAGCTTGCCGTATTCAGGCGCCGCAGAGTCGGACTGATTTATCAGTTTTACAATCTGATACCGGTGCTTAATGTTGTCGAAAACATTACTCTGCCCGTGCTGCTTGACGGCAGAAGGGTCAACAACGAACGGCTTGAGGAGCTGCTGGAGATCCTCGGCCTTTCCGACAAGCGCCGAAGCCTGCCGAATGAGCTGTCGGGAGGACAGCAGCAGAGAGTATCCATAGGAAGAGCTCTCATGAACGCTCCCGATGTGGTGCTTGCCGATGAGCCCACGGGAAATCTCGATTCGAAAAACAGTCAGGAAATAGTGGAGCTGCTGAAGCTTTCCAACAAAAAATACGGGCAGACGCTTGTGGTTATAACCCATGACGAGAGCATCGCTCTTCAGGCGGACAGAATTATAGCCGTTGAGGACGGGAAAATCGTCCGCGATGAGGTGATACGCGGATGAACATACTGAACAGAGTTACTCTGCAGAGTCTGCGCCGAAACAGGGTAAGAACCACGGTGACGGTTGTGGGAGTTATAATCTCCGCCGCCATGTTTACCGCCGTCACCACCCTTGCCTCAAGCCTTACGCTTCATTTAAAAGATACATACATATATAATAACGGCGCCTACCATATTTCGGCCGAGGGTGTGAATGCGGCAACGGTAGAGGAGCTGACCGCCGATCAAAGAACCGACCGGCTCGGTCTTTTCAAAACGGTCGGCTACGCCGTGGCAAATACAAAAAACGATTATAAGCCCTATGTTTATATAGCCTCGGTTGACAGCACAGCCGCAGAGCTGACACCGATCAAGCTGATCAGCGGACGAATGCCCGCAAATCCCGGGGAGCTGCTTATACCCATGCACCTGCTCAGCAACGGCGGTGTCGAGCTTAAGCTCGGTGATACGGTGACCTATTCGGTCGGTGAACGAGTGTCGGAGGGCAGCACGCTGACTCAGTCGAATCCCTTCGTTCCCGAGGAGGCCGAGGAGTCCCTGATAAATGCGGCCGTGAAGACCTATACCGTCGTCGGAATTTACGAGAGACCGGCCTTTGAGCTGTACAGCGCGCCCGGCTATACCGCCATCACCTTCGGGGAGTCTGCCACGCTGAACAGCTACGGAAGCACGGTGTTTCTGACTGTCAAGAGGCCCTCGGCAAGCGTGGACGCTTATGCTGCGGAGCATTTCGCGGACGGCTGCAGGCTTAATCTCAAGGTGCTGATGTTCGAGGGCTATTCGGTCTATGACAATATAACCATGTTCCTTGTTCAGATGGGCTCGGTCTTTGTGTTTCTTATAATGCTCGGCTCGGTATCACTGATATACAGCGCCTTTTCGATCTCGGTCAGCGAGCGCACCAGGCAGTTCGGACTTCTTTCCTCGGTCGGAGCCACCAAAAGGCAGCTTCGCAGAGCGGTGCTTTTTGAGGCGGGAGCGGTTTCTGCGGTCGGAATTCCTCTCGGAATAGCATCGGGCATTTTCGGAATGTGGGTGACGCTCCTGCTTTGCGGAGATAAATTCGAAAGCATTGTCAGCTCTCCGTTTAAAATGCAGCTTCGCGTGTCGCCGACGGCGATCATCGCGGCAGCGGCCATATCGCTGCTTACGGTGCTCATTTCGGTTATGATTCCGGCAAAAAGAGCAACCGGAGTCACAGCAATAGAGGCAATCCGACAGACAAGGGATATAAAGCCCGAAAAAAGAACACGCGGCGCTTCAAGAGTGTTTATGAGGATCTTCGGACTTGAGGGTCTGCTTGCGAAAAAGTATTTTGCCCGCAGCAAGAAAAAGTACCGCGCCACGGTGGTTTCGCTTGCTCTGAGTGTAATACTTTTCATAACCTCGAGCACCTTCTGCCTCTATCTTAAAAGGTTTGCGGATGAGGATATCAACACCTACGATTTCGATGTGAGCGTCGAAGGCCTTTCGGCCTCGGCCGTAAGCGAGAAAAATCTCAAGCTTGTGAAGGAACTGGCCTCGGTTGATAAGGCTCTTTTCGGAAGCAAGCAGTATAAGGATGCCCTTTGCCGTGAGGACTGCTTCTCTGCCGAGCATTCCAAATATCTGTCGCTCGGCAACATCGTCTCGGAGCCGACCTGCAGTCTGCTGGTCTATTATATAAGCGACAGTGAATTCCACGAGCTGCTAAAGCAAAACGGTCTCACCGCCGAGAGTGACCGCTTTCTTAAGGGCGGAGAGGGTCTCCTTGTGAACAGGGTAAGGCGTATCGAATATGTCGAAACCGAAAACGGATATGAAAGAAAGGTTTATTCCTTTGATTACTATAAGGATGACGGCAGCGTAACGGATATCGAATTCATAAAGGCTTATCCCGAAATAGAGGGCTACAATTATATTGATTGCCGCAGGGGAGCCGACGGTGTTCAGTATCTTTATTACTACGATATAGAGCGTGAGGAGGAGCCGAGCTTTGATGAGGAATTCCGTCCCTGCGGCGAGGGTGTGCTTGCGGTGCCTGCCGAGCTCGAGTCACTCGGGATCGGAGCTTTTATAGAGGAGCCGCCGATAGGCCTGACCGAGCTGCGCGATCCCGTGCTTGTAAGGCCGCTCTCGACCCTTGAGTCCGACAGGGCGGATTACCTGCTTTTTGCAAGTGCAGGTGACAGTGCCGCGGCGGTAAAGGAAATCAAGACGCTCCTGAATGCGAGCGGCTTTCCCGTTACGGACAGCATGATTTTTGATTACGCACAGGGAGAAAGAGACACAAGAAATCTCATAACCCTTATAAATGTATTCTCCTACGGCTTTATCGTGCTGATCTCACTCATTTCGGCTGCCTGCGTCTTTAACACCGTTTCCACAAATATAATGCTTAGGAGAAAG
>CAZDEI010000083.1:0-4916 GCA_964504325.1 uncultured Eubacteriales bacterium
CACCCATGCCGAGCGGAAAAATAAAAGCATAGTCCAAGACAATATTTGCCACCGCTCCGGATATTTGTGCGATTGTCGAAAACACTGTTTTGCATGTCGCCTGAAGAAAGCGCTCGTAGACCGTAAAGCCTATTGACCCGAAGGAAAAGCAGGTGCATATTTTAAGATAGTCGGCACCCATTTCGGCAACCGACGGATCGCTTGTAAAAAGTCCGATATATGTATCCGTAAGGAAAAGCCCGAACAGAAGAAATACCGCATATATGACAAATATCAGGAATATTCCGTTTCCCGCAATGAGGCTTGCCTTGCCGCGATCTTTTTCACCAAGCGTTTTTGAAAGCAGGGCATTGAGCCCGACTCCCGTCCCGACGCCGACGGCAATCATAAGTATCTGTATCGGAAATGCAAGGGTCAGTGCCTCGTTTGCAAGGGCCCCTGTCTCGGACATGTTGGCGACAAAGATGCTGTCGACCACATTGTAAAGCGCCTGAAGCACCATTGAAATCACCATGGGCAGTCCCATTTTCCATATCAGGCCTCCGAGCGGCTCTACGGCCATTTTGTTCTGCTTAATATTGTTCATGCTTTTCCTCCCAAGCTTTTTGCCGCAAAAGAAAAAAGGCATAAGTCCCTTTGTTGGACTTACGCCTTTGCGGCAACACACAAGCTGATTTTATCATTACAATCGAAAAAAAGCAAGTGCTTTTTGACAAAAAAAGACAGCTTTTGCTTTACTTTGTCGGGTGGATGCTGTAGTATAAAAGCAGAGCCGAAGCTTGTAATAAAAAGGAGGAGGAGCAGTTGAGGCTTTATCATCGTACGCTCGATGCGGTCGATCGAGAGGCCCTGCTTGCCTCTATCGAGCTGCTTGAGCCGGAGGAAAGAGCGCGTGTTCTTAAATATGCCCGCGAGGATGATCGCTTGCGTACTCTTGTCGGCAGGGAGCTTATGCTTCAGGCCTTACGCGATGCCGAGGGCGATGACTTTGTGCCCGTGATAAAAAGAACCGAGGCCGGCAAGCCGTACGCCGAAAATTCCGCGCTTTGCTTCAGCCTGAGCCACTCGGGCGGTCATGTCGTTTGCGTATCGGCGAAGGAGCCTGTCGGAATCGATATTGAGGAAATTAGAATACATGATACACGGCTTGTGAGCCGCCTGTGCACCGACCGCGAAAAATGCTTTGTTTTTGAGGGAGGGGACGACTCACCCCTTGAGGTGTCGAAAAGGCTTTTACGGGTTTGGACGGCGAAGGAGGCCTATTTCAAGTACCTCGGCACGGGAATAACCGAGCTTAAGGGTGTCGATATATTCACGGTACCCGTTCACTTTGAGGAAGTAAAGCTCGACGGCTGCTGCTGCACCGTGTGTACGGGAAAACAAGCTTAAAAATCCGGATGGGTCAAGGGTGCTTTGTTCACTGTGAAAAAATCAAAGGCAGCCGAGCTTCCTTTTGCTTCTCTCGGGGCTGTATTCGATACCGGCGGAGCTTAAGAGCTTTGCAGGACTGTAAAAAGCAGCAGGAGATTTAATAATTTAAAAGCGGCGGTACAGTTAAAGCTGTACCGCCGCTTTTTTACATAGACCTTGTCATTCGAAAATCGTCAAGGCAAGGCGAAAATGCACTATTCGTCAAGCTTGAGAACGGCCATAAATGCTTCCTGAGGCACCTCTACCGAGCCGAAGGAGCGCATTCGCTTTTTGCCCTCCTTCTGCTTTTCAAGCAGCTTTTTCTTTCGGGTGATGTCGCCTCCGTAGCATTTTGCGAGAACATCCTTACGCATTGCCTTTACGGTTTCTCTTGCAATGACCTTGCCGCCTATTGCAACCTGAATCGGAACCTCAAAGAGCTGACGGGGAATGTAATCCCTCAGCTTTTCGGCTATTTTTCGCGCCCTTGTGTAGGCTCCGTCGGCATGCACTATAAAGGAAAGCGCATCAACCGTTTCACCGGCAAGCAGAACATCGAGCTTCACGAGCTTTGATTCCTCATAGCCCTTGGTCTCGTAATCATAGCTCGCATAGCCGCGTGTTCTTGATTTGAGTGCATCAAAGAAATCATAAATTATTTCGGCAACGGGCATCTCATAGTGTATATCGACACGGCTTCCGAGATATTTAAGATCCTTGTATATTCCGCGTCTTTCCTGACACAGCTGCATTATCGCGCCGACATATTCATTCGGACTGTAGACATGAACATCTGAAATCGGCTCCATCGCCGAAGCAATGCCGGCGGGATCGGGATAGTGCGTGGGATTGTCGACCTCTACCGTGCTGCCGTCATTAAGCAGGAATTTGTAAACAACGCTCGGCGCCGTCATGACAAGGTCGAGATTGTATTCTCTTTCAAGACGCTCATGTATTATTTCTATATGGAGCAGCCCCAAAAAGCCGCACCTGAAGCCGAAGCCGAGTGCTCCCGAGGTCTCGGGCTCAAAGAGCAGGGAGGCATCGTTAAGCTGAAGCTTTTCAAGCGCCTCGCGCAGATCGGTGTACTGTGCTCCGTCGGCAGGATAAATACCGCAGAAAACAACGGGGTTTACCCTTCGGTAGCCGTCAAGGGGGGCGTCCGCCGGCAGCTCGGCAAGGGTTATCGTGTCGCCGACACGGGCCTCGGAAACGGTTTTGATGGCGGCGGAAATATATCCGACCTCGCCTGCGGTCAGTACATCACAGGGGAGCTGAACGGTGCCGGCCTTCCTTCCGAGCTCGACAATGTCGAATTCGGCACCTGTTGCCATAAGCTTGATTCGGTCGCCCTTTTTAACGCTTCCGCTGACCACCCTGAAATATACGATAACACCCTTGTAGGGATCGTAATAGCTGTCAAAGATCAGCGCCTTGAGAGGAGCTGAGCGGTCGCCTGTGGGAGCGGGGAACTCGGTTACTATTTTTTCGAGCACCTCGTCGATATTTATGTCGCTTTTTGCCGAAATAAGAGGGGCATTGTCGGCAGGAATGCCTATGACATCCTCGATCTCGGCACGAACCCTCTCGGGATCCGCCGACGGAAGATCAATCTTGTTTATTACGGGAAGTATTTCAAGCCCGTGGTCCGCGGCAAGATAGGTGTTTGTGAGGGTCTGAGCCTCAATGCCCTGAGAGGCATCAACCACCAGAATCGCTCCCTCGCAGGCGGCAAGCGAGCGCGAAACCTCGTAATTGAAGTCGATATGTCCGGGAGTATCGATAAGATTCAGCTCGTATTCTTCGCCGTCCTTGGCGGTATAATAGAGTGTGACGGGGTGCGCCTTTATCGTGATTCCGCGCTCCCTTTCGAGCTCCATGCTGTCTAATATTTGATCCTCCATATCGCGGAGTGCTACGGAATTCGTATGCTCGAGCATGCGGTCGGCAAGGGTTGATTTGCCGTGATCAATATGAGCGATTATGCAAAAATTTCTTATTCGTTCCAAAGGTACAGACACAGTATACTCTCCGTTCGGTTAGTTAATATTATCGGTCTCGGATCGGGCCGGACAGCGCTTATCAATTAATATTAACATAATTTACCGAGATTTACAATATTTTATTAACCGTCGGGACGATACAATCAACACACAGCACGGGAGGTGTGAGCCGCTTGAGCTCGGTGCACAGGCTGATATCGAGATTTTTGACCGAGCCGAGACTGAGAGCCGTCGCTCTTGCCGTCGGCGGACTTGCCGTGAATTTAATATATGCCTTTTATTTTTATTATCTCGGAGTTCGCTATCGCTCATTTCACGGTCTTTCCTCGGCTGTGTATTATACACTTCTTTCGTCTGCAAGGCTTATTATCGCACTTGAGGTTAAAAGCAGGGGACTTGACGGCGATATGTATTCGGTAAGGATTCGCTGCGGCAGGATACTCACGGGTATCGGCTGCGGTCTTGCCGCTGCAGCACTCGTCTTCGCGTTTATAACAGGGGAGCAAAGCACGCGAGCGGTGACACTTCTGATATCCGTTTATACGCTTGTCAGGCTTATTCTTACTGTTTTCAACAGGCTCAGAGCGGAAAAACAGTGCTCGGAGCTTTTAACAACTGTCAGGAGCGTTTCGGCGGCAGATGCTCTTGTCTCCTCTTATTCTTTGCTTTGCTCGGCTTTCGGACTGCCGTGGGTCGCCGAAAAGGGAATTTCCCTTGTCGGAGCTGCAGAGCTGTTGCTCGGACTTGCGGTGTCGCTGACGGTAATTCATCTCGGCAGGGCACTTTCGCGGCAGAGAAGCATTTTTTAAGCCCGTCTCCGTAGTGGGGACGGGCTCGGCACTATTCACCCTTGTACTTTTTTCTGGTGGCGATTCCTCCTCTGATATGACGCTCGCTCTTGTTTTTGGCAAGCACCTTTTTTACGCTGCCGTAAAGGCACGGGTCGGCCCTTCTCAGCCGCTCCGTAACATCCTTATGTACCGTGGATTTGCTGACCTTGAATACCCTTGCCGCAGCTCTGACCGTGGCACCTGTTTCGACAATGTATTCGCCGAGTATCACTGCACGCTCATCCGTTTGCTCTATCATACGATCAACTCCCAAAGAGGCTTAATTAATCGTATGCTTTTCTCTGCACGCTTATGCAACCGAAGCGGTTTGGCTCATTGGTAAGACGGCACAATCAATTATTACTTGATTATTAAGCAATCAAGTGCTATAATCAACTCATACCACACAAATTTAATAATGCACTTAATGCGAGGCTGCGTTTTTTTATTTCGGTAAAAATGCAGGCTTCTGTTTTCGCATCTTCGTATAAGTGCAGAAAATTTGTGTGGTAGCAAATTGAGGCTATGCGTTTTTCGGTGTGCGCAGCCTTGGGCTGTGCACACCTTTTTGCTCTGATACGGAAAATGCATGTCTCCCTGAGAGTACGGTCTTGTGTCACAAGCCGATGAATCTCATCGGTAAAAATACAGCTACAGGGTGATGTAAAATGAA
>CAZDEI010000084.1:0-4886 GCA_964504325.1 uncultured Eubacteriales bacterium
AGGGTGAGCGAGGGAGCAAGCTTGAAGTTGTAAAGATCACCGATACCGCCCTGAGAGGAGGGAGTATTTACAAGTATACGGCAGGTCTTCATGCGGCTTGCGAATTCATTGATCTTTTCGCGCTCGGTAACCTCGTTGAGGTATATGGAGGAGGTATGACCGTATCCGCCGTCGGCAACGAGCTGCTCGGCCTTTGCAAAGGCATCCTGAATATCCTCGGCCTTGTACATTGCGAGCACGGGAGAAAGCTTCTCATGAGCGAACTCCTCGGCAATGTCAACGCTTTCGACCTCACCGATTATTATCTTGGTGCCGTCGGGAACCTTGACACCGGCAAGCTCTGCGATCTTGGCAGCGGGCTGACCGACTATCTTGGCATTGAGGGCGCCGTTTATAAGGATGGTCTTTCTTACCTTCTCGGTCTCGGAGGGAGAGAGGAAGTAGCAGCCGCGATCGGCAAACTCGGTCTTGACGGCATCATAGATGCTCTTGTGAACGATGACCGACTGCTCGGAGGCACAGATCATACCGTTATCAAAGGTCTTGGAATGAATTATGGAGCTGACTGCGAGAACGATGTCGGCAGTCTCATCGATTATGGCAGGGGTATTACCGGCGCCGACACCGAGTGCGGGCTTTCCGGAGGAGTAAGCGGCCTTAACCATTCCGGGACCGCCGGTTGCGAGAATGATATCCGCTTCCTTCATGACGAGATTGGTCATGTCAAGGCTCGGAACATCGATCCAATTGATGATTCCCTCGGGAGCACCTGCTGCAACGGCTGCATCAAGCACGAGCTTTGCGGCGGCGGCAGTAGACTTCTTTGCTCTCGGATGAGGGCTGATTATTATTGCGTTGCGGGTCTTAAGTGCGAGAAGGCACTTGAAGATGGCGGTAGAGGTGGGGTTGGTGGTGGGAATGACGGCGGCAACAACACCGATAGGCTCTGCTATCTTCTGGGTGCCGTAGGCCTTGTCCTCCTCGATAACGCCGCAGGTCTTGGTGTCCTTATAAGCGTTGTAGATGTACTCGGCGGCAAAATGGTTCTTGATAACCTTATCCTCGACTACACCCATGCCTGTCTCCTCAACAGCCATTTTGGCAAGCTCGATTCTCGCCTTATCGGCAGCACATGCTGCGGCGAAAAAGATCTTGTCCACCTGCTCCTGAGTATAAGTGGCAAATTTCTTCTGAGCCACCCTGATATCGGCAAGGGTCTGCTCCAGCGTCTCTACGCTGTCTACGATGATTCTTTCTTTGGTTTTCATAAAATACCTCCCGGTCCTTAATCAACATTCTACATTTTTCGGATCGCGATCTCCCCGATCCCGACGGTCTGCCGTCGTTCCTCCCGAGGGAAAAACGACATGGCAAGCCTATCGCTTGTTATTATTTTAACAAAGTCCCGATTCAATGTAAATTGCTTATTTTGCATAGCGGTATTGCGTTTAATGAATATTGCCATATATACACGGCCGGACCGATATTACCGAGCCGCAAATATATTATATACCAAACGGCGGTCAAAGCTCAAGAGTCTGACAGAGTTTTTCTTTTGGAGGCTATAAGCTGCTCGATAAAGGCCTCGTCAAGCTCGGAAAGAGCGTAATTCTTTTTATGTATCAGCACATCCTTATAAAGCTTTCCGTTTTCATAGCCACCGAGCTGAACAAGCCCGTATCTGCCGAGCAGCTCGTCCGACACGGGTGATACCCACATATAAAAGGAGGGATCTCGCGAAAGCAGCTCGAACTGACTTGCCCTCTCGAACACGAAGATTCTTTTTTCGGAATCCTCCGAAAGCTCCTCCTTTTTAACCTCGGCAAAGGGGAGTGACGGAACATACGGATCGGCATGAGCTATTTCGGTCAGCCCCTTAAGCGAGTTATCGGTTATTTTATCGAGTCCCACAAGCGGAGAATCGCTTCTGACTGCCAAAACATACCTGAATTCGGCGATAAGCTCATGTGCAAGTCCCTTTTCCTCCATCATCGAAAGATAGTATCCGTCGAAGGCGGAGGCATATCTCAGTATTCCGAGATTATAATCCTCTCTGAGAACATTTTTAATAGTCCTCATCGAATTGGTTTCACGGTAAAGCAGCTCATATCGTTCCACATCGTCAAGCGACACGGCAAAGGCGGCAAAGGCATCGGCAATATAGCTTGCACGCGGTCCCGAAAGAGAAAATCTTTTCTTTTTCTCCTCTTCCCCGTCGAACATATTCTCTATATCGTTAACCTGCTTGAGCACCGCTCTCGCACAGTGCAGAAAGGCCTCGCCCTCGGGAGTCGGAAGCATTCCCTTAGCGCTTCTTTCGAAGACGGTCACACCGAGTGAGCTTTCAAGCTCCTTAACTGCTCTGCTGAGAGCCGACTGACCCACAAAAAGCGTTTCGGCGGCCTTGTTGATAGATTTTTTGTCCGCTATTTCCACAGCGTATTTCATATGAAGCAGATTCAAAGGCGTTCCCTCCCTGATATTAATTGACAATGCTATCTGTATTTTTCAGCTATTGCCTCGGCAACTCGTATTCCGTCGACGGCGGCACTTACTATTCCGCCCGCGTAGCCCGCACCCTCGCCGCAGGGATAGATTCCCTCGACCGAGGACTGAAGCCCCGTGCCCCTTAAAATTCTGACCGGTGATGACGAACGCGTTTCGGGTCCCGTGAGCAGAGCTCCCGCAGACATAAAGCCCCTGAGCTTTCTGTCAAACACGCGAAGTCCCTCCCCCATCGCTTCAATCACAAAGTAGGGAAGCACGGCGGAAAGCTCGCCGAAGAAGGGCTCGGGTCTGACAGTGGGCTCTACCGCAGCTCCGTCCGGAGCGAGGCCGAAAAGCTCACCCACCCTTTGGGCTATACAGCGGTAGCCGCCCGCGAGCTCAAAGGCACGCTGCTCAATTTCCCTTTGAAAATACATTCCGGAAAGAGCCCCCTCACCGAAGTCGTTGCTGTCGACTCCTACAAGCAGTGCCGAGTTGGCATTGACGCCGCCTCTGTCTGAATAGCTCATGCCGTTTGTAACGACGCAGCCGAGCTCACTTGAGGCATTGACCACATATCCTCCAGGACACATGCAGAAGGTATACACGCCTCTGCCGTTCGGCAGATGGCAAAACAGCTTATAATCCGCGGCGCCGAGCATCGGAGAGGAGGCATGCTCGCCGTACTGTGCCCTATTTATAAAGGCCTGCGGATGCTCGATCCTCGCACCCACCGAAAAGGGCTTTGAGGTCATTTCCAGACCCGAGGCATGCAGCATTTCGAAGGTATCACGAGCCGAATGACCCGTTGCGAGTATCAGCTCCGAGCAGGGCAGCTCAACAGCCCCCTCCGAGCTCTCGGCAGTGACCGAGGTAAGCACTCCGCCTCGTGCGGCATAAGAGGTCAGGCGTGTGCCGAAGCGCACCTCACCGCCGAGCGCGATAATCTCTTTTCTGATATTTTTAACCGTTTCGGTGAGCCTGTCGGTTCCGACATGCGGCTTGGCATCCGTCAGGATAGCTCTGCCCGCGCCGAACTCGGCAAGCGTTTCGAGAACCGCTCTGCAGCGCGGATCCTTAATTCCCGTATTAAGCTTTCCGTCCGAAAAGGTTCCGGCTCCTCCCTCACCGAACTGAATATTCGTTTCGGGATCAAGCACACCGTCAAGCTCAAGCGCCTTAACGGCCCTTAGCCTCTCATCAACCGAGGCCCCCCTTTCGAGCACAATCGGAGCAAGACCCGCTCTTGCGAGAAAAAGTGCCGCAAGCATTCCCGCAGGGCCGAAGCCGGCAACCACGGGTCGGGTCTTGGGCGGTGAGCTCACCGCCTCGAGCCTGTAGGGTCTGTAGGTGTAAGCCTCGGGCGAAAGCCTGCCGAAGAGCCTCGTAAAGCTCTCACTTGAAAGCCCCGTCTCAACCAGCGCCGAGCAGCACAACGAAACACTGTCCTTTTTTCGGGCGTCTACCGAGCGACGGTAAAGCTCGGCCGAGGTAATACTTCCGCGCGGCGCCCTTGCCGCCCTCTCGACATATTCGGAAAGCTGACGGGAGCTCAGGGCAGACGGATCGATCCCCCTTGAGACGGGAAACATAAGCTTATTTACTATATATTTCATTTGACAGCCACCTCACGGGCGAGCTCGGCCGCGGCCGCTCCCGCCGCCCTGCCGCTTGCCCATGCGAAGGACAGATTAAAGCCGCCGCAATTGCCGTCTACATTAAGCAGCTCACCGCAGGCAAAAAGGCCGCTTACACGCTTTGACATCAGTCTGTCGGTAAATTCCGCCGTATCGGCACCGCCCGAGGTGACCTGAGCGTCGCGCAGCTCACGAGTCCCGTTTATTGAAATTTCGAATTTTTTAACGCGCGACACCGTTTTTTTAATATCCGAGGCATTGAGCTCGGACATCGGCAACGCGGTGCTTATACCGACAAGCCGCAGCAGAGTTGCGGCGAGTCTGCTTTGAAGAATGCCCGACAGCAGCTCTCCCGACGGGCGCTTGGGACAGGAGCTTATCTTTTGCTCGAGAACAGCCTCAAGCTCACGCTCGGTCAGCTCGGGCAGAAGATCCGCAGTCACCGTGAAGTGCCTGCCGCCCCTGTAATAGGAGGAAAGGAAAAGCACGGTGGGACCCGAAATTCCGTAATCACAGAAAAGAAGATCCCCGACCTCACCTGTTTTTTTGCCTCCGTCCCAATTGGCGGTAAGCCGAGCGGTCACCTTAATTCCCTTGAGTGCCTTCAAATAGTCGTCCGACGAGCGAAGCTGAACAATTGCGGGGTGAACGGGTGTGATTTTATGTCCGAGCGATGCGAGCAGCTCATAGCCGCTGCGGCTCCCGAGCTTGCCGCCTGCCTCGCCGCCGCACGCCAAAATAAGTGTTTTTGAGCTTACCGAC
>CAZDEI010000085.1:0-4841 GCA_964504325.1 uncultured Eubacteriales bacterium
GAAGTCTGCTTATAATCTTTTTTTCAAGCCTTGAAATATACGACTGCGATATTCCAAGCATATCGGCGACCTCCTTCTGCGTGTGCTCCTCACAGCCGTCCATTCCGAAGCGCAGCCTCATTATATGCCGTTCTCTTTCGTCAAGCTCAAGGACAAGCGCCCTCAGGCGGTGCCGCTCGTCCTCCCTTTCGATTGCCTCACCGATTTCCCCTCCGTCCGAGCCGAGAACATCCGACAGCAGCAGCTCATTGCCATCCCAATCGACATTCAGCGGCTCATCTATGGATATTTCCGAGCGCAGGGTCGAATTTTTTCTCAGAAACATGAGTATCTCATTTTCAATACACCTTGAGGCGTAGGTTGCGAGCTTTATACTCCTTTCGGGGCGGAAGGTATTGACAGCCTTTATAAGTCCGATGGTACCTATTGAGACAAGATCGTCGGTCGAGGTGCCCGCAACCTCGAATTTTTTTGCAATATAAACAACAAGCCTCAGGTTTCTTGTGATAAGCTCACGCTTGACTCCGTCTCGGTCATCGGTCAGCCTTGCCATGAGCTCGGCCTCCTCCTCGGCGGAAAGAGGCGGAGGAAGTATGTCGGGTCCGCTTATGTAATGACAGGGACGCATTGCCCCGAGCCTTAGACGCAGCCGCAGAATCAAGCTCTTTAAAGAACACCAAAAGCGTTTCATATCACATTCTCCCTCACAATATCCGTTCCCGCGACTGCGGTATAAGCTCCGCCGAAGGAGGCGGTGCTTTCGGCCAGCAGCGGTGAGTCGACCGTATACATTCGGTCGCTGTCTCCGATTCTGAGTCGGTCTATTCTCAGTGCTGGCAGCACAGTGCTGCCGCCGACGGTGCGTATCGGTATCAGCCTGTAGCGTAAGGTGAGCAGCTGTGAGGCCGACTCTCCTCCGCTTTTAAAGCCGCTGTATTCCTCATCCCCCAGCAGCTCGCGAAGCTTTGAAGACTCGGTTATGATCACGGGCGAGCCTGTCAGGACATCCCTCACATCGTGACCCGTATCAATAAGCGCCCTCAAGCTCACGCTCCGCTCGCCGAGCTCGGCGGAAAGAGTGATTATTTTGCCGCCTGCGCCGTTTCGCCTTGCAATAAGCCTTATCACTGTTAAAATCAAATATGAGACCAAGGTGGCAATCACGAGGACAAGCGGCGATATTCCGATATAAACGACTCCGTTATGGATTCCGAGTGCCTCGGGATTAAACATAAACTTCATGGCAAGCATGATGCCCGCATATGTAAAGGAAACGGCATAAAAGACTCCGGTCAGCCTTATGAATCTGCCGAGGCCGCCAAAGCCGAAGCAGACAAGCACCGTTACTGTCGAGCAGGCAAGCCTCAGCAGAAGCTCAAACAGGATTCCGTAGCTGTCGAGAAAGACGGCAAGAGAAAAGAGTGACCCCGTAAAGGCCGCAAGGGCAATACGCAGCGCCCTTACTCGTTCACCCGAAAGCGCCTCCTCGGCGAGCAATATAAAGAAATTCACAAAGGCATTGAGAATTATCAGCACATCGACATAAACCGTGACCGTCACCACCGCTCACCCCTTCCGCCGATAATTATAAGCGATCTGCCTTATTGGAATTTGTCACAACATGGGATTTCACAAATTTTCTTAAAGGCACTTGATTTTTTCAACAACGCGGCATACAAGCAGCCCTGTCCGCGGCCTCTGCCAGCAGAGGTAGGATATAAAAAAAAAGCACCCGACGGAGCACATGATCCGTCGGGTGCTTGCGTAATCGGCAGAGCTCTGCCTTAAATTACCGGTAGATTAAAAAATTTCAATGGGGTTGGCACGGCAAATAAAGATATCCGAAACGGTTTCGGTTCCGTATTCGAAATGGAAGCCGAACATATCGGTCACATTGCCGCTTCCGTCGGGATAGGGGTCAAAGGCGGAAATGATGTGCTCGCCGTTGAGCCAGACATAATATTTTCCGGCCTGACGGCAGATTTCGATTTTTTCATCCTCTCCCGTCGGCCTTGAGTAACGGTAACCCGCAGGCGAGCTGTTGGCGCCGCCGTCAAAATTGAGAGCGTAATCAAGCGAAAAGAGTGAAAGATCTCTTGCACCGTTTACCGAGGAGAAATACAGGCGGAGTCCGTACCATTGCTGCTTGGCTCTTTCGGTTTTGAGTGTGAAGGACATATACCAATCCTCACCGTTTTTAAGGCCCAGGCCGTTCAGGGTTGCCATAAAGGCCTGACCGTCATTCTTGACATAGCCCTTTCCGAAGGTGATTCGGTTAGTAGAGGACATCGACCATGAGGCCTTATCGACAAGATTCTCGGCACCCTCGTAAAGGTCGGAGGTATTAAACACCTTGACCCTTGCGTTGCCGTAAAGCTTTATGAATTTGAGTGTGGCGGCGGAGTCGGAGGTAAAATCTATATAAGGACTTGTTTCACCCTCGCCGGAAAGCGAAAAGCCCTCTCCGAGCAGGCAGAGGTCGCCGATCCATGCCGAGGCAATTCCCTTATTGTACTGTACGGTTACAGCTACGCTGTCGTCAAAGCTCTCGGCCTTGATCTCCTTTTCGAGCAGAACGCGCTCGGAGCCTTCGACGCAGGCAAGCAGCTTGACCTTAAGTCCCTTAAAATCGATTGCGACTCGAACGGTCTCGTACTCGGTCTCGCTCTTGACAATTTGCGCAATACCGAATTCTATCGGAGCCTCAAGAGAAGCAGGAGACTGCAGGTATGCATTGACTGCATAATGATCCGAAGCGGAAAAATCAAGATTCGAGGCAGCCGCAGACTCGCCCGCCGCAAGAGTCAGGCTTCTATCCGAGGTGAATTCGTCGCAGTTTACACCGTTTTTGGTGAGGAGTGTTGAGCCGGTAAGCTCCGCAACACCAGTAAATGTAGGCTTCGGCAGAGCTTTTTCGCCGAAATCACAGCCCGAAAGCATGACAGTCGCAGAAAAGGCGACCGAAATGCAAAGAGCAACAGCCTTTAATGTTTTTTTCATATTTTTCTCCGTTGCGTTATTAAAAATCAAAGGTGCCGAACCCTTTTGAATTCGGCACCCTTTTTTGATGCATTATAAACCTTTGAGCAATGAATTACCTAAGGCCTATGCGATCGGTAATCAGAGGCCGATCAATACCATCTGTCCGACCAGCCGGTGTCATCTCTTGATACATTAAGAGACACATTCGAGCCGGAAGAGGTTGCGCTCGAGCTACTCGAAGAGGCTTCACTCGAGGAGGATGATGCGCTTGAAGAAGTCGATGAGCTCGCGCTTGAGGAAGCAGAGGAGCTTGTGGTCGGCTTCTTGGAGCTTGTTGAAGTGCTTGAGGTTATCGAGGGCTTGTGCTGTACGCGCGACTCGGTCTCCTCAGCTCCGTTGCTGAAGCTGTAATCACTGTTGGCGTTGTTTACATCATTTCTGTCGTAATCGCCGTTTTCGAATTTATCTCCATCGGTAATGGATTCACCCGAATAGGTATACTCGTAGCTTGAGCTGAAGTCAGGATCATCGTCAATGTTGCCATTGGGATTACAGCCGGCTATAAGAACTGACAAGGCGATGACACAGAGAATTGCGAAAACTGCGTAAAGACTAAAACCTTTTTTCATATCTTATCACCTTTTTTTCAAAGTCGGCATTAGCTCTCTCTGAGATTAAAGCGGGCGGAAATGGCCTCATTGAAGGTTCCGTGGAGAGAGTTGAGAACGCTGGCAACGGTACCTCTTCTCTTGAAGATGGTGGTTGCGCGGATATCGGTATCCATAGCGTCCTCGATATCGGTAATCATATGACCGTAATCGATGCAGGACTTGCTGAGAGTGAGATTGTACATCTCAACGGAATCGGTGTCGCCCTCGTTGAAGTAGTCAAGCATGACACCGTCATTCCACCACTCGCCTTCGCCGTAGTTATAGGTATAACGGGCAAGAGCATTAAGCACCGGAACAGTCTTGTCGGTGTCCTTATTGGTGGTGGTGATAGCCCACATTCTCATGTTGTCGGCGTTAGATGCATAATCGGTAGCATCGGGGCCCATGGGCATCGGAACGAGTCCGTACTCAACGTTGGAGGTGTTGAGCTTCTTGATCTGCTGGTCGATGAGCCAGGTTTCGCAGGAGAGGAATGCCCACTTGCCGGAAAGGAACTGGCTGGCGCACTCGGTATCGGTGCCGGGGCCTTCCTTCTGAACAACCTTGTCAACATTAACAATGTCATAGTAGAACTGAAGAGCATTGGCAACCTTGGTGTCGTTGAGGGTCTCGGTAACCGAGCCGTCCTCATGTACGGTAAGAACATTACCGCCGTTAGCTGCGATCATAGACCAGGGGAACCACTTAACAGCGTTGGAGTAAAGACCCCAAACATCGTTTTCACCGTCACCGTTGGTATCCTTGGTGCACTTCTTCATGATCTCGCGCCACTTGTCAAAGGTCCACTGCTTATCTCTTACGAGCTGAGGAAGATCCTCGGTAACACCCATGTTCTTAAGGACCTGCTTGTTGTAAACAAGAGAGGTACGAACCTCGGTAGGTCTCATAAATTCAAGAGCGTACACACCGCCGCCGTAGGTGGCAATATCGGTGATAGCGGAAACCCAACGCTCATCGGTGGTATCAAGACCGGCAATCTTGCTCATATCCTGAAGAACACCGTTGCGAATGGAAGGAATAAGGTGAAGTGCATAGAGGTTGTAAAGGTCGCCGACCTTATCACCGGACATAACCTTTGTTTTAAGATCACTTACGAGGTCGCCGTTGCCCGGCTTAACGATCTTAATGGTACAGTTGTACTCCTTTTCGACCTTTCTGCGGACCTCCTCGAAGATCTGCTCGGCATAG
>CAZDEI010000086.1:0-4817 GCA_964504325.1 uncultured Eubacteriales bacterium
CCAGAGCAAGCGCCCATGCAACACCCTTGAGCACCCGCTTCTTTTCCTTGGCCTTGCCGACCTCGGCCCTTTTTTCCCGTACCTCCTCGGCAAGGGAGGCCAAAAGCGCCGTTTCGCTTTCCTTTAACAGCTCTCCTCCCGAGCGTACACAGGTGCCCGGCTCGAAGTCCACACCCTCCTCGGAGGGCTCAACCTCGATTTTTGTCTGTTCAGGCTCGGTATCGACTGTGTTTTCGACCTTTTTCGACTCTATTGAGTCAAAGCCCGAGCCGTTTATTACCTTTTCGTTCTGTTTGTTGTCCATGCTCACCGTCCCCCATCCGTGTAACATAAAACAGCGTTAAGCAATTAAAATCTTTTTTTACCCTGCTCCTTTTTGGAGCGAATCCATTTTTCGGTAACCAGCGTATCCACCGCACGATCAAAGCGCCCGTTCGGCATATGGTGAATGACATTTTCGGAATAGCAGAGCCCTGCCGAGGGTCCCTCAAAGTGGGACATACAGCGGTCGTAATAGCCCATTCCGTAGCCGAGACGGTAGCCTCTGACATCAAAAACAAGCGCCGGCACAAGCATCAGGCAGCCCTGAAAATCGGTCACCCTTGGACTTTCGCTGTCCGGCTCAAGCACACCGAAGGTGCCGGGAGCAAGCTCATCAACACTGCTTATATAATGAAAATCGAGCTCCCTCGTTTCGGGAATACAGCGCGGAACCGCGACCCTCTTGCCGTCGGCAACGGCATTTTTGATTATCTGCCTTGTTTCGACCTCGATCGGTGTCGAAACATACACGAGCAGGGTGCTGCATTTGGTGTACTGATGCAGCCGCCGTACATTGGCGGCGATTTTCACATCCATCTCCGCCTTTTGGTCGGCAAGGAGCTCTCTTCTCCGCTGCTTGATCTTGGCACGAAGCTCGATTTTATAATTTCTGATTTCTAACGGACGCATTGCATACCGTCCTTCAGCTCATCAGCCGCTCGGTCGCCGCAAAGGAAGCGCACGATTTCGAAGGCAAATTCAAATACCGCTCCGGCACCCTTTCCCGTTATGATGCTTCCATCACGCACGGCAGGCAGGCCGGTATATTCCGCACCCGAAAGGGTATGCTCATAGCCCGGATAGGCGGTCACCCTTTTGCCCGACAGATAGCCTCTTTTTCCGAGCAGAGACGGTGCGGCACAGATGGCAGCAAGCAGCCTTCCGTTTTCGGCGGCGTAGGCCACAAGCTCCGAAAGGCGGCTGTCAGCATCGAGATTGTCGGTGCCGGGAAGCCCTCCGGGAAGAATTATACCCTCAAGCCCGTCAAGCTCCTCAAGCTCCTCAATTCGAAGGTCGGCCGTGACCGGTATTCCGTGAGAGCCCGTAACCGGCTCACCCTCGGCCTTGCCCACCGCAACCGTTTGCAGCGAAACCCCTGCACGGCGAAGAATGTCAACCGTTACGAGAGCCTCGCTCTCCTCAAAGCCGTCTGCAAGAAAGCAGTAAATCATCTGTTTCCTCCGTCCTTTATCATATCCGACACAAGTCCGTAGATTTCCTGTGCTATCGCTTCCTTGCTGCGGGGAGCTCCGTTTTCGGAGCAGACCACCGTCTGCCAGCCGCAGCTTTCGGCGATATGAAGCGCCGCTCGGCGGCAGCTCTCAAGATAGCCGCGATCGCGCTCGTGTATATCCTTTTTGCTCTCGTCGCCCGAATAGCGTCCGCTCATCATTTTCTGTGAAACCTCGGGAGGCATATCGAGAAAAATCACAAGATCGGGGGCAGGCAGCCCCATTTTCACAAATTCGGTATCAAAAAGCCACTCGGTATAGGCATCCCACTCCGACTCAGGAAGCTTGGAGGCCTGATGTATGGCGTTTGAGGTGGTATACCTTGCGGATATCACGACTCCTCCGCCGTTATAGTATTTCCCCCAATCGGTCTTAAAGGAGGCGTATCTGTCCACCGCGAAGAAAAGCGAGGCCGAGTAGGGATCGACATCGTCCGGCTTGGAGCCGAAGCGGCCCGAAAGATACATTTTGACAAGTGCACTCGAATCACTTTTGTAATCGGGAAACGAAATTATCTCTGCCGGTATGCCCTCTGCGCGAAGGCGCTCACCGAGCAGCTCTATCTGTGTGGTCTTTCCGCTGCCGTCAAGGCCCTCGATTGCGATCAGCCTTCCCATTTTGCCGCCCGCTCCTTAAGCTCTGCATAGTACTGCCTGACCTCGGCCGCCCTGCCACAGCTCATCTTGCCCTCGGGGCAGGGACCGGCAATGCAGGAGGGGCCCGCCTTTTTGAAGATGTCGGGTGCCACGCGGTATACCTGCTCAAGCATTTTGTCGGCAAGCTCGCGAATCTCCCACTGCGCTCTGTTGCAGCAACGGTGATGAAAGAAGTTTATAAGGCTGCGAGCGTTGATAGTCATTATCATCTTGGTGTCGCAGGCGTTCGGGAGCACAAAGCGCGCATCCTCTATCGCCTTCTTTTCGGCAGCTCTCGAGGCCGCCTTTTCATCCATGCCCAAGGCCATAAGCTCCTCGGTATGCTTTTTCTTAAGTATTGCCGACAGCTCATCGTAATATTTCTGATCCCGCTCCATTGCCTCTCTGTACAGCTCAAGCGCCTCGGGGATCTCCGCTATTTCGGGAGGAGTTACATATTCAAACTGATTTTCTCTGACATAGCGCTGACTCTGCACCGAGAAGGAGGCGATTCTGTGACGGGTTATCTGTGCCAAAAGCGAGCGCGACACTCCCTCTATTCCGAAGGTGAAGGAGGCGTGCTCGATAGGGCTCTCGTGTCCCATGTCGGCGAGCATTTCAACAAACGCCGCTGTTTTTTCATCGGTAAGTCCCTCGCGAACCGTGTCGATATCCGCCGCCGCATAGCAAAGCTTTGCCGCAGAGGCCACCGTCCTTTCGGGATCGGGTGTGTATGCCAAAAGTCTGACTTTCATAATTATTCAATCTCCTTGCCCCAGCAATAAGCAGTCTTTGCTTTATTATAGCAAACCGAGACCGATTGTGCAACAGCCCGATCGCAATTTCCGACAAAGAGTGTCGAAACGCCTCGCCTGAGCGTCAAAAAAGGATCCCCTCACATTGAAGAGATCCCGAAGACGGCGTTCTTTATTTGCCGGAAGTGGCTACCTCTCTGCCCGAAAGCATGATCCAGCTTCCCCTGTGCCAGCGTATTCTGTAAAGAATTCCGCGTACGGTCTCATCTATCAGAGAGGCCGCAAAATATCCGTATATTCCGAGGCCGAGCTTCACACAGAAAAACCAGCAGCCCAGAGAATTTATCACAAGACAGGCGGTTATCGAGACTGCCGAGGTAAAGGCGGTGTCGGCAACGCTGCAAAGAGCCTTTTCTCCGACATGCGTGTTTCCTCTGGCCGCCTCGATGGCGATGTCTATCAGGAAAATAATGCGTGCCGCCGCCTTGATATCGTCGCTGTCGGTAAACATGCTCATGAGCGGATCGGCAAGCAGAAGCACAATTGTCGCCAAAAGGGCGTTTATAAGGGGAATAAAGCGGGCGGCCTGAGCAAAAAGGCGCTTTGCCTTACCGTGATCCGCAGCACCCGCACAGCGGCCGATCATAAGCGCCGAGGCCTGAGCAAGTGCGTAGCCGAGCATTTGAGTGTAAAGCGATATGTTGGCGGTATAAACCTTGGTATTCACCGCCTGCTGACCGAGTGAGGAGATGATCGAGGTAGAGAAGGTAACTCCCGCCGTATAGGCAAGCAGACTCATGCCGCTCGGAATGCCGACCGCAAGAATTCTTCGAAGGAGTCTAAGCGAAAGCTCTCCGCTGTGGGAGACTCCGTCCTTCCTGTAAAGTGCTGTAAAGGTATACATCGCACCTGCAAGCTGTCCGACACCGGCGGCAGCTGCAACTCCGACAATTTCATCACCGGTATAATAAGGGCTTATAACGACAAGAGAAACGGCGAGATTCACTGCATTCGCCACCATTCCGGCTATCATGGTGGGGCGGGAGTGCCCGTATGCCCTCAGCGTGGCCGTACAGCAGGTTGTGACGGCGGTCGTAAGCAAAAAGCCGCATCTTATTCTGAAATAAAGCACCGCCTGAGCGAGAATTTCGCCCTCAATGTTCATCAAGGAGAGCAGCGGCTCGGCAAGCACCGCCGCCGTTGCCGAAAGCAGCGCCGTAAGCAGCAGAGCGGAAAGAAATCCCGTTTTGAAAATTTTGCCGCCCTCGCTTCTCCTTCCCGCGCCGAGAAACAGAGTCAGAATTATCAGCATACCGCTCGGAACCATGCTGATAAGCTGCAGCGGAATATTTAAAACCGTGGTTGCTATATTCACGGCGGTGACGGCATTCTCCGAAACTCTGGTCAGCACGACTGTATTTATCGTGCCCAAAAGGGAATTGAAGACCAGCTCGAAAAACATCGGCAGTGCAAGGCCGAAAAGACTGAGCCTGCCGCTCGCGTCGGTCATGCTCAGCAAGGAGCTGTCAAAAAGCTTTTTGTCATGTTTCATAGCCGTCTCCGTTTTTTGTCGAAATCAATTGCCTGTCAATTATACCACAAATAATTTTTTAATTGAACATCAAATTAAAAAATATACTCGTCGGAGAAGCTCCACCGACGGGTATAAACCTATTTTCTTCGACGCTTTATGACAAGGGTCTCTCCCGAGTCCCCCGCTTCTCCTTCGCGAATGTCCCTGACAACCGAGGCGCCGATAAAGAACATTGCGACAAGTGCAATCACCATTATAAGTATCACACCCACCAGAGAGGCTATTTCTCCCGCGCTTTTCGCCTCCGAGTCCTCGATGACACGCAGTCCCGACATAAGCT
>CAZDEI010000087.1:0-4765 GCA_964504325.1 uncultured Eubacteriales bacterium
CTCACGCATGGAAGCGTCGCCCTCAGAGAACAGGTAGACATACTTGTGACTCATTTATTTTACCTCCAAAATAAAATTAGCATTGATAAAGCAGGCAAAGCCCGCGTTGCTCACAGGCGCACTGCCCAAGCATCCATTAGATTATACCAACAATATTCGAAAAAAGAAAGACCTTTTTCACATTTTTTTAATTATTAGACGATTTTTTTAACTTTCGGCTCCTAAAAACTCAAAATTCGTTAAAAAAAGCAGACCGAGGGCGCACTAAATGCACCTTGTCAGCCTGCCGTCGGAAATCGACACCCTGTTTTTTATCTCAGCCGCCGTCTGCGGATCATGTGTTATTACGATAACCGTATGTCCGTCGCGATTGAGTCCGTATAAAAGACTCATGATTTCCCTGCCCGAGACGGAATCGAGATTTCCCGTCGGCTCATCTGCCAAAATCAGGGGCGGGCGTGCCGCAATTGCCCGTGCAACCGCAACCCTTTGCTGCTGTCCGCCCGAAAGCTCGTTCGGCGAGTGTGACCCTCGCTCGGAAAGCCCAACCTTTTTCAGTGCCTCCTCGGCGAGATGCCTGCTTCTTGTCCTCGTTACCCCTCTGTATATCAGCGGCAGCTGAACATTTTCAAGCGCATTCAGGGAGGGAATCAAATTATAGCCCTGAAAAACAAAGCCGACCTTGCTGCTGCGAATAAAGGATAGGTGACTGTCGGACATTGCCTCCACCCTTCTGCCGCCGAGTCGGTATGTGCCCCTGCTCGGTGTATCAAGACAGCCGATTATATTCATCAGCGTAGATTTTCCCGAGCCTGAGGCACCCACAACCGCAAGCAGCTCGCCTGCCTCAACCGATAACGAGATTCGGTCGAGAGCAAGCACACGGCCGCTCCCCTTTCCGTAAATTTTGCTGATATTCTCAAGCTCAATAAGTGCCAAATCGCAAACCGCCCTTTTCATCTATTCATTTATATTATTCCGTCAGTCGGCGATAGTATTCAAAAAAAGCACACGGATCCCGTAAAGGACCCGTGTGTGTATCAATTGGATTTAACCCGTCTGCAATTCAGCTTTTCGACAAGAAACTGATCGATGTAGGCATCGCATCGGCCTATCTTATCTGAAAACTCCGGTCGAAGATAGATCAGAGTGGCTTCGCCGACGCCCGAGAAGGAAATTAAATATCTTTCGGGGCGGTAGCCGTAAAGAGGTTTTCTTCTCTTGTAAAAGATCAGCTCGCGCTCACCCTTTGCATTCAGCGGCTCGTCGGCATAGGAATAAACGAGCAGGTCGCCCTCGCTCTTTTCCGAAAGGATTTCTCCGATTCGAGCCGCAGTCGGCTCGGCCTCATAATACCTGCCGCGCCTTGAATCGACCTGAATCCCACCTGAGAATTTCATTCTGCGACGGCGTTCCCTGATAATCGGAAGTGTCACTCCTATGAGTATAAAAAGTGCGAAAATGATGAGTCCGACATAGCCGGTGCTGTTCATGAAATTATCGTAATCCATACATTCGTCCCTTCAAAATGCTACCAAGCGATAACATTGGCGGTTGCGATACGGGCATAATTCGGGAAATCAACATGCTCGTGCTGAGGCTCATCCGCGCAGAAGCGATCAAGCATGGGCTCCTCAAGCTCCTCAAGCCTGTCAAGCTCGCCGTTAATGTACTTTTTAAGTCTTGCAAGACAGTGCCTGACTCTCGTGGCGATACCTCCGAGCCTGATATCCATGACATCGAAGCCATGCGGCTTGTTTTCGGTCATCCACTGCTGCTCAAAGGCCTCATAAAAGGCCTCGGTGCGGCTGATTATTTCCTCATAATCGGGTACAAGTGCCTTCAGCGCCTCAATATCATGAGCTTGATAGGCGTTTCTCGTGCGAACGCCTATCTCCGCCTTGACCGAAATCAGCTCGCATAGTGCCCTCTGACTTCTGAAAAGATATCCGTACTCGGGGTGCTTGACAAGCTTCGACAGCCTTTCACCGGCCTTTTTGTAAAGCTCACCGTCTCCCTCCGAGACAGTGCTGTCCATAAGTCCCATAAAGCAGTCATTATAGAGCAGATATTTTTCGGGAGTGCAGGGATAATTCCGTACGAGAGTATTAGGTGTTCCGGTAAGCTCAAGCAGCATAAAGTCATCAAAGGATATTCCGAACATATCGAGGAAGCCCTGCTTAATTGCGGCCTCGTCAAATTCACCGACTGCGTATCTTGAAACGGCGTAAAGCGCGGGAAGCGACGAGAAACGGGCACATTCGGCGCCGTCATCGCCCCACATAGTCATAATAATATTGTTGATTCCGTGCTCGAGACAGCTTGTAACGGCAGCCTTACTGATCTGCATTCCGTAGCTGCAGTGAGGTGCAAAGCCCGACCATGTCCAAATTCCGCCTGCGAACCAAATGTCCTTCTTGACCCTCTGATGAGCGAGAATATTGCGATCGTAATGCTCCTTTTCGGTTGAATAATAATCCCAATAAATCAGCGTGACATTGTCGGGAAGATAATCGGCAACCGAGCTGTCGACCTCACCGTTGTAGTATTCTCCACCGTTTGCAATGCGGAAGAACATGTCGCCCCACATAAGAAGAGAAAAGCCGTATTTTTTGGCAATATCCGAAACCCTCTTAAGATGGTTGATAAGAATTTCGAGCCTGTCCTGTATACCGTGCTTCTGCATGTAGTTTCCGAGTCCGATAAACTGTGCCTCGTCCATACCGATATTGACGGTACGGCAGGTAAAGGCCTCGGCAAGAGATGCAAACATATCGTCAATAAGCTCATAGACCTTATCCTCACCGGCACAGAGAATATCATGGCAGTCAAGCAGCTCACGGTATTTATCCCACTGCATGATTGCGTTCAAGTGGGCAAGCGTCTGAATACAGGGCATAAGAGTCATACCCTTTTCCGCAGCATAGGAATCCATATCGCGAAGCTCTTCAATCGAATATTTACCCCTCATATGACCGAAAAAGGGCTGGCCCTTGACCTCATAGGTATCCTCGGTATACAGCATAACGAAGCCGTAGCCCATTTTCGACAGGATATCTATCATTCTCTTGACGGCCTCGGGACGCATGACGGCGTTGCGCGAGCAGTCGAGCATTACACCGAGATTTGTTTTGTTATTCATAATTAAACACTCCTAAAATCAAACGGGGAGCAAGCCCCTTGTGATTGAATTATACAGTCGTGAATGTATTTTATCAAGTCTTTTTATGCAAAGTGCGAATTTAAGAACCGATAATACAATACTATGCAAGATATTATTTCAAAAATGTAAAAAAAGTACTTGATTTTTCACTTGCGAGTCTATATAATAGTTTAGTGTCACGGATACGGTGACAACAATTGAACACGGAGATGTCGCGTAGCTGGTCGAGCGCGCACGATTGGAAATCGTGTAACCGTTACAAGCGGTTCGAGAGTTCGAATCTCTCCATCTCCGCCAAAAACCTTCCCGAGCTTTTGCTAAGGGTTGATAAGGCAGTATAGAAACTTATTACATCTGTGGCATTGCAAAGGGAAGAAATTAGGCTTTGACTTCAAAGGTCAGAGCCTTTTTCTTTTGCAATAAAATCCGCACATTCGTATTTGGGATTTTACGATATAGCCAACGGAACGAAATTAAAACTGATTTATTCGGAAGGTAAAAAAGGAATTTACCTTAAAACAATCGAAATTTTAGATTAAAGTGAGGTACTTACAATGACAGAAATGATAGAAAAAATCAAAATATCCGACCTTATCCCATTTGAAAACCACCCTTTCAAAGCAAGGTCGAGGATTGAACAGGAGGAACTTTCGGAAAGCATTAAGCAAGGCGGATTGCTGACACCGATTATTGTCCGTTCTTTTTCGGATGGTAAATACGAAATCATCAGCGGTCACAGACGAGTTGAGGTTTGCAAGGAACTTGGCATAGACACCGTTCCGGCGATTATAAAAGAACTGACAAACGAAGAAGCGGTTATTGCAATGGTGGATGCCATAAACATGTTTACAACGTCAATACATTGCACGAATATATAACGAATATATTTCAAAGAAGGCTTCTCATCGACAGCTCTTTCGCTACCTGTTGACAAAAGGAAACGCCTGTCGTTTTTTCGGCAGGATTTCCTTTTTGGACTATTCATTTTTCAACATTAGGTATTCATTCTTCATTCGACAGAATTTTTAGCTCGTCTGTTGAGCAGGTAATATTATTCACAGCATGATATAAATAAGCGCAAGCAGAAGCAGCTCGTCGCAGTCCTCGCTTGAGAGCAGCAGCATAAGCGTGATTATAACCGTCACATCGGGGTCGATGCGCAGGTTCTTAAAGTTAAGCATTCTTAACAGCTCGGCTCCCCTGCTCTGCCTATGCTCCGGCCTCCCCGTCCGTCCGTTATTATTTATAGCTCCGACGACTGTCTCTCTTGCAGGCCCCTTATTGATTCTGATAAAGTCCGGCATCGGAGGCATATCTGACTGTGGTTCGGTGCTCCTGCTGCTCATTTCACGCATTCGCCGAACGGCATCCTGCTCCTGCCTTTTAAGCTCGTTTCTTTGCTGTTCGGTCATCTGGCACCTCAAATAAACTGTTTTAGCATCGGCAGCAGCGGTATCAGCTTCAGCAAGCGCACCGCATTATCAACTCTTTTCTGCCTGTCGGCGCTCAAATGGGGCTTTAAGGCAAGCAGCAGCTCACTGCGGCTGTCCGAGCCGCTGCCGAGTCCCTTTACAAGAGCAGACAGCATAGAGGGGTCTATAT
>CAZDEI010000088.1:0-4761 GCA_964504325.1 uncultured Eubacteriales bacterium
GTATCTCTCTCCTTAACGAGCAGTATTAATTTAATACAACACACTTCGGGCGGGGTGTTTTTCACCCCGCCTGTGTTTCTTTACTACGGATAAATATCCGTATCCTGCAGACCGGCTGTCTGCAAGCTACGGATGCTTATCGGCACTTTTACGCTCCGATTCGGGGCATAAGCAAGATCACAGGAGGTATTAAAGTGAACTCTGCGGCGATAGAACTCAGAAACATTACCAAGACCTTCGGAAGCGTTGTCGCAAACGAGAACATCTGTATGAATGTAAAATACGGAGAAATTCTCGCGATACTCGGTGAAAACGGAAGCGGTAAGACCACACTCATGAACATGATTGCGGGAATTTACTATCCTGATCACGGACAGATCCTTATCGGCGGCGAGGAGGTCGTTATCCGTTCGCCCAAGGATGCTTACCGTTATAAAATCGGAATGATACATCAGCATTTCAAGCTTGTGAATGTGTTCTCGGCCACTGAAAACATCGTTCTCGGCATGAATGACGGTGAAAAGTTCAATATAAAGAAGAGCGCGAAAAAGGTTAAGGAGATCAGCGACAGATACGGCTTTGATATCGATCCCGACAAGAAGATATATGATATGTCGGTTTCCGAAAAGCAGACTGTTGAGATCATTAAGGCTCTTTACAGGGGCGCAGATATTCTGATACTCGATGAGCCTACCGCTGTGCTTACCCCTCAGGAGGCGCAAAAGCTTTTCACTGTCCTCCGCAACATGAGAAACGACGGCAAGGCGATCATAATAATCACCCATAAGATGCATGAGGTGCTTTCGCTTTCCGACCGCGTATCCGTGCTTCGCAAGGGTAAATATGTCGGCACCGTAGATACCGTTGATACAAACGAAGCCGAGCTCACAGAGCTCATGGTCGGCAAAAAGGTCAGCCTTAATATTGACCGTGCCGAGCCTGTTGCTCCCGTTGACAGGCTTGTTGTTAAGAATGTAAGCTGTGTAAACCGTGAGGGCGTGACAGTTCTCGACAATGTCTCCTTTACCGCACGCTCGGGTGAGATACTCGGTATAGCGGGTATCGCAGGCGGCGGACAGCGTGAGCTTCTTGAGGCTATAGCGGGTCTGCAGAGGATCAGCGACGGAGATATTCTTTACAACGATCCCAAAACAGGCGAGACCGAGGATCTTAAGGATAAAACTCCCGTTCAGATAAGAGAGCTCGGTGTCAGACTCTCCTTCGTTCCCGAGGACAGACTCGGAATGGGACTTGTCGGCAATATGGATATCGTCGACAATATGATGCTCAGAAGCTACAGAAGAGGAAAAAGCTTCCTGCTTGACCGTAAAAAGCCGAGAAGCCTTGCCGAGAATATAATCGAAAGCCTTGAGGTCGTTACCCCCTCGGCAAACACCCCAGTAAGAAAGCTGTCGGGCGGTAATGTTCAAAAGGTGCTGGTGGGTCGTGAGATAGCGGCTGCCCCCACTGTGCTTATGGCGGCGTACCCCGTGCGCGGACTTGATATTAACTCCTCATATACCATCTACAATCTGCTTAATAAGCAGAAGGAGAAGGGTGTGGCGGTTGTTTTCGTCGGCGAGGATCTTGACGTTCTTCTCGAGCTTTGTGACAGAATCATGGTCATCGGCTCAGGCAGGATCACAGGCACCGTTGATGCGAGAACCGCAACCAAGGAAGAAATAGGCTATCTTATGACCAAGCATGAAAGCAGCGAGGAGGCAAAAGCATAATGGCGGAAAGCAATGTAAAAACTGTTCGTGAGCCTCTTTTCCATATTGTAAAGCGTCCTGCCATCGCAATGTGGAAGGCATGGCTTATAAGAATCGCGGCAGTCGCAATTGCCGTTGTCGTCAGCGGCATCGTCACCGTGCTCCTTACCGGAGAAAATCCGCTCGGCGTTTTCGAAACAATGGTTGACGGCGCAGTCGGTACCGAAAGGCGTATTTGGAACCTTTTACAGAACATGGCAATGCTGCTTTGTGTTGCTCTTGCCGTAACACCTGCCTTCAAGATGCGCTTTTGGAATATAGGCGCCGAGGGACAGGCTCTTATCGGCGGTCTCGCCACCGCAACCTGTATGATCTTTTTGGGAGACAAGCTCCCGTCGGCTCTTTTGATAGTCGTCATGTTCATAGCAAGCATGCTCGCAGGCGGAATTTGGGCTGTCATTCCCGCAATCTTCAAGGCAAAGTGGGGTACAAACGAGACCCTCTTTACCCTAATGATGAATTACATAGCCATGCAGCTTGTTTCCTACTTCTGCTATGAATGGGCAGTTCCCAAGGGCTCCGGACAGATCGGCACCATAAACCGTACCGGACACGAGGGCTGGCTTCCCACACTCGGAGGAAATGATTATCTGCTTAATATACTCATCGTTCTTTTGCTTACCGCCGCAATATATGTATACTTGAAGTACAGCAAGCACGGCTATGAAATATCCGTAGTCAGCGAGAGCGAAAACACGGCAAAGTATATAGGCATAAATGTTAAAAAGGTAATAATCAGAACGATGCTTCTCTCGGGTGCAATGTGCGGAATAGCGGGTCTGCTGCTTGTCGGCGGAACCGACCACACCATCACAAGGGATACGATAGGCGGCCGCGGCTTTACGGCAATAATGGTATCCTGGCTTGCGAAGTTTAATCCCATAATGATGATTATAACCTCTCTGCTGATAGTTTTCCTGCAGAAGGGTGCCTCGCAGATATCCACCGTTTATGAGCTTAACAAATCCTTCTCCGATATAATTACGGGTATAATAATATTCTTTATCATAGGCAGCGAGTTCTTTATCAACTATGAGATAAAATTCCGCGGAAAGGCAAGGGAGGAGTAAGAAATGCTTATATCGTTTATACAGCGCGCAGTAATGCAGAGCATACCGCTTCTTTTCGGCTCAACGGGTGAGATCCTCACCGAAAAATCGGGCAACCTTAACCTCGGAATTCCAGGAATTATGTATGTCGGCGGCATAAGCGGCGTTATCGGCTCCTTCCTTTATGAGGGCACCGTTCCCGTGGATTCGCCCTTGAATCCCTTCCTTGCGATAATCATACCTCTCTTGTCGAGCATTGCGGGCTCGCTTCTCATGGGTCTTATCTACAGCTTTCTGACAATAACCCTCAGAGCCAATCAGAATGTTACCGGTCTTGCCCTGACTACCTTCGGTATAGGCGTCGGAAACTTCTTCGGCGGCTCGCTCATAAAGCTTACCGACAGTGAGCTTCCCTCAATATCCTTAAGCAGAACGAGCGATATATACAGCGCAAGCCTTCCCTTTGCGAACAGCCTCGGCTGGTTCGGAAGGATATTCCTTTCCTACAGCTTCCTTGCCTACGCCGCAATCGCAATAGCCTTTATCGCTTCCTTTGTAATGAAGAGAACGAGAATCGGACTTAATCTCCGTGCGGTCGGAGAAAATCCCGCAACGGCGGATGCTGCCGGAATCAATGTCAACAGGTATAAATACATATTCACCTGTGCCGGAAGTGTTATAGCAGGTCTCGGCGGACTTTACTATGTAATGGACTATGCCGACGGAATCTGGTCCAACAACGCCTTCGGTGATCGCGGCTGGCTTGCAATCGCACTTGTTATATTCTCGCTTTGGAGACCCAAGTCAAGCATTCTTTGCTCGCTCGTATTCGGCGGACTGTTCATTATCCACAACTATATAAATACATTCATAGTATTTGTAAATGAGTCGCTTAGTATTTCAATACCTCAGATAGGTGTCAGCACTCAGGAGATAATCATGATGCTGCCCTACATCGTCACGGTCATTGTTTTGATCGTCGGAAGCATAAGAAACCGCAACGAAAAGCAGGCACCTGCCGCTCTCGGTCAGTCTTACTTCCGTGAGGACAGATAAAATCAACGGGCAAGCCTAAGCAAGTGCAAGGCGCAGTAACTGTGTTACTTATAAGGCTTAAATAAGCAAAATTAAATGCGGAAGAGGTCGAATTTCGGCTTCCTCCGCATTTTTTGCTTATGATATTTACGGGCTCTTGTGTCGGCAAAAATTATTATTTCAGCGCAAGAAAAACGCCAATCACTCCGCGCTTTCCTGCAGTTGCACGGTGAGAATGAAAAAAATCGTGATTGCATTTTGTGCAGACATCTGTCACGGTAATGCTTTCGGGCGGAATTCCAGCATTTATCAAAAGCTGACGGTTTGTCTCCCAAAGATCGACATCGTATTTCTCACCCTCTCGCTTTCTTACTACAGCATTAACACCTTCAAGAGCGAGAAAGGCTTCGGCAACGGGTGCATCAACCTCAAAGCAGTCGCGGCATATTGAGGGAGCGATGCCGCAGAGAATATTCTCCGCTTTGCAGCCGAATTCCGACACCATGCGTTCAACGGTAAGTCCCGCTATATTTCCGACGGTGCCTCGCCAGCCGGCGTGTGAAAGAGCGATAACACCTTTTACCGGATCGACAAAGGCGAGCGGAACGCAGTCTGCATAATGAGTCACAAGGGTCACACTGCGGCAGGAGGTGATAAGCCCGTCGACATTGTCATAGTCGCGCGGACGGGTAACGCCCTTTCCGATATCCTCCTCGGTAACCGTTCGAATATTTACGGTGTGTGTCTGCTTTGAGACTACACAGGAGGTGTACGGAACACCTATCGCCTCGCAGAAGCGCCTGTAGTTTTCGGTGACATTTTCATTGCTGTCGCCTGTCACCTCGGTGAAATTCATTGAAGCACAGCAGCCCTCACTCACGCCTCCGAGCCTTGTGGATATTCCG
>CAZDEI010000089.1:0-4726 GCA_964504325.1 uncultured Eubacteriales bacterium
CGATTCGATCAGAGGACATATCACTATAGGTGGAGTGGATATAGCTGATATATCCACCGAATATTTGAGAAAAAACATCGGAATTGTTCTTCAGGAGCCCTATCTTTTTTCGAGAACCGTAAAGGAAAACATTGCCATAATGTCGGATATCAACGACGAGGAGGCAATAGCCCGAGCGGTAAAGGATGCCTGCCTCGAGGAAACCCTTGCCGGCTTCACAAAGGGCTACGATACCTTTGTCGGTGAGAGGGGAGTTACCCTTTCGGGCGGTCAGAAGCAGAGAACGGCAATCGCGAGAAATCTTATAAGAAGTACTCCGATAATGATATTCGACGATTCGCTTTCGGCCGTCGATACCGAGACGGATGCGCGCATTCGCGCCGCTATCGAAAGCCGCTTCGGCAGTGCAACGGTGATAATAATATCTCACCGTATTACGACACTTTCAAAGGCAGACAGAGTCATTGTTCTCGACGGAGGAAGGGTCGCGGAGCAGGGCACGCCCGAGGAGCTCAGAGGCGCGGGCGGCATATATGAAAAAATCTGTAATATTCAGTCTGCCGTAAAGGAGGACAGAATATGAAGACTCAAGCAATAAAAAAGCGCCGCGGCCTCCGCTTCTTCGGAATTGAAAAGCTGTCGGGCTTCTTGAAGAACTACCGTGGGCCGATTGCCGTAATGCTTTTGTGCAACGGAGCGGTAAGCTTTATAGATACCATGATACCGATATATCAGAGGTATGCGCTCAATAATTTTGTCGGCAAGGGCACGCTCGACGGAATGCCCGTGTTCATTGCGCTTTATGCGCTGACTGTCGTTTTTTCGGGAGCTTTGTCGTATTTCGGCTGTACGCAGGCAATGAATATTGAGGTCTCGGTCAACCGTGATCTCAGAACGGCGGCCTTTACCCATCTGCAGACCCTCTCGTTTTCATATTACAACACCAACAGCGTCGGCTATATTCATTCGCGAGTGATGAGTGATACCTCAAGGATAGGCTCACTTATTACCTGGACGGTAATGGACACAATGGCACACGGCACCTATCTTGTGACCGCAGTTATTGTCATGCTCTGTGTAAACGCAAGGCTTGCATTGCTCACTGCGGCCATGCTTCCGCTGCTTGCGATCGTGTTTTCCTTCTTTGAGAAAAAGCTGATCGGTCTTGACCGAGAGATACGCGAGGCCAATTCGAGGATCGTAGGAAATTTCAACGAGGGTATAACCGGAGCCAAGACCGTAAAAACTCTTGTCGCCGAGAATGTTATGACCGAGGAATTCAAGAGCGATACCGTACATATGCTTAAAAGGTCGGTTAAGGCATCACGCTACAAGGGACTGTTTGCCTCGGTTATGCATTTTGCCTCCTCTGTCGCCTTGGCGATAGTCCTTTGGCAGGGCGGAGTTATAGCCGGAAGCGAGGTCGGAACCTTTTCGATGTTTATGTCATATGCACAGGGCATGATGCAGTCGGTAAGCTGGCTTGTCGATGCCGTTTCCGAGCTTGTGACAACCCGTGTGAACATAGAAAGACTTCATAAGCTGCTTACGACCGTGCCCGATGTCACGGATACTCCCGAGGTTATTGAAAAATACGGGGATTCCTTTGCTCCGAAAAGGGAAAATTGGGAGAAGCTTAACGGAGATATTGAATTTGATGATGTCACCTTCCGCTATCCCGACGGTGATGAAAATGTTCTCGAGCACTTCAGTCTCAGAATTCCCTTCGGTACAAATATTGCCATTGTCGGAGAAACGGGCGCAGGCAAATCCACGCTTGTAAACCTGATTTGCCGCTTTTTTGAGCCGACGGAGGGACGGGTGCTTATAGACGGCAGGGATGCACGCGAGCGCTCGCAGCTTTGGCTGCATTCCTCGATAGGCTATGTGCTTCAGACTCCCCATCTGTTTTCCGGCACGGTAAGGGAAAATCTCATGTACGGCAACCCTGCGGCAACGGATGAGGAAATCATGAGGGCGCTCAGGCTTGTATCGGCCGATGAGGTGATTGCAAGGCTTGAAAACGGACTCGATACCGATGTCGGTGAGGGCGGAGATATGCTGTCGACAGGCGAAAAGCAGCTTATTTCCTTCGCACGCGCCGTAATTTCCGAGCCCCGAATACTGATTTTGGATGAGGCGACCGCTTCGGTCGATACCATAACCGAGCAGAAAATTCAGGCTGCGATAGACAGGGTGATAAACGGCAGAACCTCGGTGGTGATCGCCCACAGGCTTTCCACCGTTCGAAATGCAGATGTTATTCTTGTGGTAAAGAACGGAAAAATTATCGAGCAGGGAAGGCATGATGAGTTGTTTGCCGCAAGGGGCTACTATCATTCACTTTATACGAGGCAGTATGAGGAGGAGGCTACGGGTGCGGCCTTCGAGGCATAATACGGATCTTCAAAGGAGCGGCCATGGAGCAGAATGACAGGGAAGCAGCAAAGCGTTGGCGCGAGCTTTCCGACCGTGCATATTCACGGGGAATATATACTCAAACGGGCTTTTTAAGCGCAGCAGAGCAGCAAAGGCTTCTGTCGCTTGGGCTTTCACCCATGCCGAGGCTGGACGGCGGCTACGCTTATGCCGAGAGGCGAATCGCCGTATTCGGTGATCCCGAGCTCTGCGGCTGGGAAATGCCGTCACCGGCAGTATGCCTTGAGGTGCTGCCGCTGTCCGAGAAGTTCTCAACACAAAAGACACACAGGGATTACTTGGGAGCACTGATGAAGCTCGGCATCAAGCGCGAGCTCATCGGCGATATTATTACTGTCGGAGCGGCGGCATATATATTTTGTACGGAAACAGCGGCGGAGCTTATCGAAAACGAGCTTGACCGTGTCGGCAGAGATTCGGTCAGGGTGGGGCGCTCCGCTCCGCCGGAGTCTCTTTGCTCACCTGCGCTTGAGGAAAAAACCGATACCGTGGCCTCCGAAAGGCTTGACTGCATTATATGCGCCGTGTTCAAGCTTTCGCGAACCGCGGCCAAGGAACTTATCGAGGGGGAAAGAGTGTCGGTAAATTCGCTTCTCTGCAGCTCTCCCTCGGCCGTGCCTTTGGAAAACAGCACGGTGTCGGTCAGGGGCTACGGAAAATTTATTTACCGCGGAGCGGACGGAGTCACCAAAAAGGGGAGACTCAGAATCAGGCTCGGAATATTCGTTTAGGAGTTGAAAACGGTGCTTAATAACAATGAAAACAAGAGTAAAACGGAAAGACTGCTGTTTGTGGTGAATCCCATAGCCGGAACCAAAAGGGCTGCTCCGCATATGTCGGAGATTCTGATGAATCTTTCGGAGACCGGCGCGCTTCCGTCTGTGTATTTTACAAAGCAAAAGGGAGATGCTCGCAGATATGTCTCGGAGCATGCCGCCGATTATGACCGTCTCGTCTGCTGCGGAGGAGACGGCACCTTCAGTGAAACGGTCAACGGGCTTATTGAAAGCGGCGCCGATATACCGATAGGCTATATTCCGGCCGGAACCACCAATGATCTCGCACGAACTCTCGGAATACCCCTGAGGCTCGGAAAGGCGGCCTCAAACGCCGTTTCGGGCGAGCCGGTGGGGCTTGATGTGGGTCTTATCAACGGTGAGCGTACCTTTTCCTATGTTGCCTCCTTCGGGCTTTTTACAAAGGCCTCCTATTCGACTCCGCAGACCTTAAAAAACGCACTCGGACATTTGGCCTATCTTATCGAGGGCGCAAAGGAGCTTGCCGATATTCCCTCCTATGAAATGAGCCTCGTAACCGACGGCATTGAGCATCGCGGAAGATATATATTCGGAGGAATAACCAACTCTCTTTCCATCGGAGGAGTGTTCAAGTTTGATCCCTCTGTCGTTGCGCTGAATGACGGTAAGTTCGAAGCAATGTTCATAAAGCAGCCGGATAATATTTTCGAGCTCGGAAATATTGCCATAACTCTTAAGGACGGAACCTACCGTGACGAGCATATAGTATTTAAAAAGCTTTCGGAGGTCAGAATGCTTTCCTCCGAGGAGATACCGTGGACTGTAGATGGGGAATACGGCGGAAGCTACAGGGACATTACCGTAAAGAATCTCTGCAACAGAATATCCGTAATGCTGCCCAAGAAGGCAGATTGAGCGCAATCTCCATATATAAGACAGCGGTAATATGAAAAGACCCCGACCTTACGGTCGGGGTCTTGCTTACTTAAACATCGGCTTTCTCCTGATTTGTTATTTGAGAAAAAACACCGTGAAATTCATATTACATTGCAGCTCCGTTTGTTTATCCTTTTTCCGATAGTCGAGCTGATATCCTGCTTGTTGCCTTGAGCCTGTCGCTCCGAGACTCTTCGTAACCCGAATGTCGCTTAACCGAGGAGTAAGCAAATATGCTTTCCCGAGAGGTCGCTTTATATCATGCTGCTCGGGCGACGCTGTCGGCAGAGAGGGGAAGTGCCAGAAGCTTTTTCAACCTCAAATACAGGGGTGTGCTCATGTCGAACCGATCGCCTCCGTTTCTCTGTTTCAGGCAGTTAACAAACAGATGAGCCCTGCTGACTGTGACGGCTGCTCCTCACTGTGCATCGGACTCATCTCCTATCTCTTCTTTTTCTGTCTTTATAATATCACATGATTTGTTAAATGTCAACTGTTGTTATAAACAATTATAAAAATAATTATTCAAAAGAGATAAATGACGGTGAAAATAAAATCGTACGATAAAGCAATAAAACTCTTTACTTTTGGCT
>CAZDEI010000090.1:0-4708 GCA_964504325.1 uncultured Eubacteriales bacterium
GGTGCGCTGCTGGCCTCCTGTGAGGCCTTGAAAAAGCAGCTTGCAGAGCTCAAGACCGAACGGCTGCTTTGCTCGCTTGAGAGTGCTCAACCCGAGGACGGAGCGGTGTTTTATACACATTCCGCGGCCGATATGAGGGAGCTTTTGCTTGTGGCGGACAGGCTTTCGGATAAATTCGGATGTCCCGCAGCCGTTGCTGCCGACACGGCAGAGGGCTGCTGCTTCACCGCTGTGTCGAAAAAGGGCGGTCTTGAGGGGCTCTCCGAGTTTATAAAAAGCAGGGCTCCCGCTCGCTGCGGCGGCAGAGACGCTGCGGTGCAGGGAAAGGCCTCGATGAGCGCTGATGAGCTTAAATCGGTTTTTCTTGCATTTTGTCATAATATGTTATATAATAAATCGGATATTGATATAAGAAGGTAGATTATGTTTTCAGCAGATAAGATCAGAAATGTAGCCATAATCGCTCACGTTGACCACGGAAAAACCACCCTGGTCGATCAGCTTTTAAAGCAGAGCGGTACCTTTCGTGAAAACGAGCAGGTCGCAGAGCGCGTCATGGACGCAGGCGATCTTGAGCGCGAGCGCGGAATAACTATTCTTTCAAAGAACACAAGCGTTCATTACAACGGTTATAAGATCAACATAGTCGACACTCCCGGTCATGCCGATTTCGGCGGTGAGGTTGAGCGTATACTTATGATGGTTGACGGCGTTCTTCTGCTTGTCGATGCCTTTGAGGGCTGCATGCCTCAGACCCGCTTTGTTCTCAAAAAGGCACTCGGGCTCGGCAAAAAGGTCATCGTTGTCGTCAATAAGATCGACCGTCCCATGGCAAGACCTCTTGAGGTAATTGATGAGGTGCTCGATCTCTTTATTGAGCTCGGCGCCAATGACGAGCAGCTTGAATTTCCCGTTGTCTATGCCTCGGGAAGGGACGGCTATGCCTCTCTTGAGCCCGAGAGCCCCGGCGAGGATCTTAAGCCTCTCTTTGAGATGATGATAAACGAGATTGCTTCACCTATCGATAATTCCTCGGAGCCTCTGCAGATAAGAATTTCAAACATTGATTACGATGAATATGTCGGTCGAATCGGTGTCGGCAGGGTAGAGCGAGGAACCGTCAGGGTCGGACAGTCGGTCGCAATGTGCCACCGCGACGGCACCCATCATAACGTAAGAATATCAAAGCTCTTTGCTTTTGAGGGGCTTAAAAGAGCCGAGGTCGACTCTGCAGGAGCGGGCGAAATCGTTTCGGTTGCGGGAATTGCGGATATTTCCATCGGTGAGACACTGTGTGATCCCACCTGCATCGAGCCGCTTCCCTTTATAAAAATCGACGAGCCGACCATTTCGATGAATTTCATGGTCAACAACTCTCCCTTTGCGGGCAGAGAGGGCAAGTTCGTAACCTCGAGAAATCTCCGCGACCGTCTTTTCAAGGAGGTCGAGACCAATGTCAGCCTCCGTGTTGAGGAGACCGACACCACCGACACCTTCAAGGTTTCGGGAAGAGGCGAGCTGCATCTTTCGATACTTATCGAAACCATGCGCCGTCAGGGCTATGAGTTTCAGGTGTCTCCGCCCTCTGTAATTTACAAAAAGGACGAAAACGGAAGGCTTCTCGAGCCTATCGAGCTGTTGATGATAGAGGTTCCCGCCGAATATGTCGGAGTCGTTATGGAAACACTCGGCTCGCGCAAGGCGGAAATTCAGAATATGGGCACCCGTGACAGCGGCTCGAGCCATCTTGAATTTCTTATTCCCTCGAGAGGACTTATGGGCTACAGATCTCAGTTCCTTTCGGATACCAACGGCAAGGGTATAATGAATCATGTTTTCCATGATTATCAGGAATACAAGGGCCCGATTGAGCACCGTCTTACCGGCTCGATAGTCGCATACGAGACCGGAGACGCAACCGGCTACGGACTGTTTAATACGCAGTCGAGAGGCAGGCTCTTTATTGCTCCCGGCACAGAGGTGTATGAGGGTATGATAATAGGCGAAAATCCGAAAAACGAGGATATCGTTTGCAACGTCTGCAAGAAAAAGGCCGCAACGAATATGCGTGCCGCCGGCTCGGACGAGGCACTGAAGCTTACTCCTCACACGGTGTTCAGCCTTGAGCAGTGCCTTGAATTTATCAAGGAGGACGAATATGTGGAGGTCACTCCCGTATCGGTCCGCATGAGAAAGAAGATACTCAGTAAGGAGCAGCGTATGAAGCTCGCTTTTAAAAAGGCATGAAGCTTGTAATACTTGATCTTGAATGGAATACCGCTTTGGACAGAAAAAGCGGAAAAACCGTAAATGAGATAATCGAAATCGGCGCCGTCAAGCTTGATGAGAATCTGAATGAAATCGACCGCTTTTCGACGCTTGTTGCCTCACGACTGACAAGCAGGCTCAGCTCTCGCTTTAAGAGTCTCACGGGGATAACAAACGAGGAAATGCGCTCGGGTTGCAGCTTTGAGGAGGCCGCGGCAGCTTATGCCAAATGGGCCTCGGGAGCACTTACTCTCACCTGGAGCAATTCGGACATCTACGCGCTGTACGATAATTATCACACCCTGCTCGGGATCGACCGTGTGCCCTGCATTGCGAAATATGCCGATCTGCAGAAATATACCGAGCATATCCTGAGGGACAGAGGAGCCGAGCTCAACAATCAGATATCTCTGTCTGCCGCAGCGGATATGCTCGATATAGATTATTACGGCCTTGAGCTTCACCGAGCCGTTGACGATTGCGCCCTCGGAGCCATGATTCTGAGGCAGGTTTACGATAAGGAGCTCCTTAAGGAGTACATCATCGACACCTCCAAGCGTGATTATTACAAGCGGCTGACCTTTAAGCCCTACATAATCAGTGATATCAACAGTCCCAAAATCAACAAAAGAGCAATGAGCTTCAAGTGCGATTCCTGTCGAAAAAAGGCCGAAAGGGTATCTCAGTGGAGGTTTAAGGGCAAAAGCTTCCGTGCGGATTTTGTTTGCCGTAAATGCGGTATCGCCTTTATCGGCTGTATCAGCTTCAAAAGCTGCTTTGATTCGGTTTCGGTACGCAAGTATAAGGTAAAGGCCATGAGCAACAGCGGCTATGACCGCGAAGCGGTGGCGGCCGCCCTCTCAAAGTAATATTTTTCTTACACCCCGATTATATCTGTTATAGATGTGATCGGGGGGTGTTTTTAGCGTGATATTTGAGCTGGCCTCGTCGCTCTTGACTGCAATGCTGCTCTGCGCCGGTGGATATTTTACTCTCAGGCTTCCGTCGTCCCTGATCGGACAACGGGCCTTGACGGATAAATCGGGCGCAGGTGCTACTGCGAAGGGTCGTGAGGGCCTCGGCTCCATGCTGCTGTCACTCGGCGGAGCGGTTGGAGTCGGAAATATAGCAGGCGTTGCGACCGCGATAAGGCTCGGAGGTCCCGGTGCGGTTTTCTGGATGTGGATATGCGGCGCCGTCGGAATGCTTACAAAGTATTCGGAGGTATATCTTTCGGTGAAATATTCTCCGAAGGGTCCCTTCGGCTATATAGCCTCCGCCTTCGGGGACTCGGGAGCCTCGGCAAGCAGCTTGTTTGCGGTCGGCTGTGTTCTTTTGAGCTTCACGGTCGGAGGAGCCTTTCAGTACGGAGCGGTAACCGAGGCTGCCGCACAGGTGGGGCTCTGCTATCCCGTTGCCTCGCTGTTAATGCTTATTCCCGTCGCAGTCCTCCTTTTTTCAACGGGCAGGGCGATTAAGGGCTTTTCAGCCGTCGCCGTTCCCGTAATGAGCATCGGCTATACGGTGCTGACCGCCGTTATTATAGTAAGACATGCCGACAGGCTTCCGGGCGTGCTGCTTGAAATATCGGAGGGTGCCTTCGGCTACTGTCCTGCCCTTGCGGGAGGAGCGGCTGCCTGCTTTTCGGCGGCACTTCGTCAGGGTGTATCAAAGGGCCTTTTCTCGCACGAGGCTGGAATCGGCAGCTCTCCGATAGCCTATGCGGATTCAAGGCTTTCTCCCAAGGCTGCGGGCATGCTCGGTATGCTTGAGGTGCTTTTGGATACCGAGGTGATATGCACACTGACCGCGCTTGCGCTTTTGACCTCGGGCTATGCGGGTGAGGACGGTATGACGGCCGCCTCCGAAATGCTTGCCGCCGAATTCGGAAATGCTGGTGCTGTTTTTCTGCTTGCGGCGACACTGCTCTTCGGAATCGCAGCCTCTGCAGGGTGGCTCTATTACGGTCGCAGGGCGATAGAAACGCTCGGTCGGGGAAGGGCTCCGATGCTCGCTTACAGGCTTTGCTTTATTGCATTTTTGCCCCTTTCAAGCCTTATACCCGACAGCACCCTTTGGGGTCTTGGAGATGTCTTTATGCTTTTAACGGCTTTACCGAATCTTTCGGCGCTGTATATAAAAAAAAATGAAATCCTTTAGGCCTGCGGCCTTGAATTCGGAGGAATAATATGACGGAATACTGTGTGGGCTGTGCACGAGACTGTGGAGTTGACAGAAGAGGAGGCGACCGCGGCTTTTGCGGAATGCCGTCGGAGCCCGTTGTGGCAAGGGCCGGTCTGCATTTCGGTGAGGAGCCCTGCATAAGCGGCGACAGGGGCTCGGGCACCGTGTTTTTTTCGGGCTGCTCGATGAAATGTGTTTTCTGTCAAAATTATCGGGTCTCGCATGAGGGCCTCGGAAAGCGGACAACAGTGAAAAG
>CAZDEI010000091.1:0-4695 GCA_964504325.1 uncultured Eubacteriales bacterium
CATGGGCTCGGTCAGCCCTTCAACCGAAATGAAATTGCAGTCGCAGATTTCCGCTCTTCTTTCAAAGAGGCTTTCGCTCCTGCCCAAAACTATCTCTCCGCTCTCGGGGCGCTTTGCCACAACAAAGCAGGGCTCACCGAGCGCTATTCCGAGACCCTTTCGCTGACCTACGGTGTATGCGGATATCCCCTTGCCCATGCCGAGCAGTCTTCCGTCCTCGGTTACAAGTCGGCAGGAGCTTTCCCCTTGACCGGTGAATTTTTCTATGAATTCAACATGGTTTCCGCTCGGGATAAAGCATATATCCTGACTGTCGGGCTTGCGGGAATTGACAAGGCCCGCAGCCTCCGCTCTTCTTCTTGCGTATTCCTTGTCGGGAATGCTGCCGAGCGGCAAAAGCAGACGGGACAGCACCTGCTGAGAAAGTGCGTACAGCACATAGGTCTGATCCTTCGCACGGTTTTTCGCCCTTTTCAAAAGCCATCGGCCGCTTGACGGGTCGAGCTCAACCCTGGCATAGTGACCGGTTGCCGTTTTTTCACAGCCGAGCATATCCGCCGCCGCAAGCATTTCGGGGAATTTAACCGACATATTGCATTTTACGCAGGGGTTGGGTGTGCCGCCCGAGGCATATACCTCAACAAAGCTTTTCATTATCCTCTCGGAAAATTCTCTTCTTCGGTCGAAAACGCGGTGAGGAATTCCGAGTCGCTCACAGACGGCGGCGGCATCGGCGATATCGGTCTCGGTGCCGCACCTTTCCTCCTCGGTCGAGGAGGAGTCCCCGTGGAGCAGCAGTGTGGCTCCCTCAACCTCAAGCCCCTGCTCAAGCATAAGCAGTGCGGCGACCGAGCTGTCTACCCCTCCGCTCATAGCAGCCAACACCTTCATGATTTTCATTCCCTTCCAATCTTATCCGAGCACTGTTCAAGCAGAGCCCGGCGGGAGTGCTCTCCCTGCCGAGCTCAAAAAATCTCGTTTTTTCCGCAGCAGCGCTTGTATTTTTTACCGCTTCCGCAGGGACATGGAGCGTTTTTGCTGACTGTGCCCTTTCCCTTTACGGTGGCAGTCTTTTCTCCCGTTCCCTGCTCCTCGGCAACCTTTTCCCTTTCGGGCTTGCTGTCCTCACGGACGGTCACGCTGAGCACCCTCTTGGCGGTCTCAAGCCTTATGGACTCGGTCATTGCATTGAACATATCATAGCCCTCGTTGCGGTATTCAACCACGGGATCATGCTGTCCGTATGCCCTGAGGCCGATTCCGTTGCGTAGCTCATCCATTGCGTCGATGTGCTCCATCCAATGGGTATCGACCGTCTTCAAAAGAATTATTCTCTCAAGCTCACGCATAAGCGTGCTGCCGTATTTCTTTTCCTTTGCCTCGTAGATTCCGTCCGCTCTCTTTCTGAGTGATGCGGCAATATCCGCCGGCTCAAGCCTGTTGAGCTGCTCGGCAGAGTATCTGAAATCCGCCGAAACGGTCAGCCAGCCTCCCATTTCACGACGCATTGTCTCGAAGTCCCACTCGTCGGGTGCAGCGGAGGACGGCATACATCTGCCGCATATCTCGTCGATCGTTCCGTGTATCATGCCGCGAATGCTTTCCTTTATATCCTCGCCGTCAAGCACTTTGTTTCTTTCGGCATAGATAAGCTCTCTCTGCTTGTTCATAACATCGTCGTATTCAAGAACATTCTTGCGTATTCCGAAGTTTCTCGACTCAACCTTGCGCTGTGCCGACTCAATCGAATTCGAAAGCAATCCTGTCTCGATCGGCGTGCTTTCGTCTATATTGAGTCTGTCCATCATGCCGGAGATCCTCTCGCCGCCGAAGAGACGCATAAGATCATCCTCAAGCGCGATATAGAATCTCGACTCGCCGGGATCTCCCTGTCGACCGGCGCGTCCGCGAAGCTGATTGTCGATTCGGCGAGATTCGTGTCGCTCGGTGCCGATTATGCAAAGTCCGCCTGCGGCTCTGACCCTTTCGGCCTCGGGAGCAATCTCCGCTCTGTGCTTTTCAAGCGACTCTCTGTATTCCCTACGTGCCTTCAGGATATCCTCATTTGCAGTCTCGCCGTAGCCCGTAGCCTCCGCAATCGTCTCCTCGGTATAGCCGAGCTTTCTCAAATCCGCCTTGGCGAGATACTCTGCATTTCCGCCGAGCATTATATCGGTACCGCGTCCCGCCATGTTAGTGGCAATTGTCACGGCACCGAGCTTGCCGGCCTGTGCGATTATCTCGGCCTCTCGCTCATGGTGCTTTGCATTAAGAACATTGTGAGCGATTCCGTTGGCCTTCAAAAGTCTGCTGAGCAGCTCGGAGTTTTCTATGGTTATTGTGCCGACAAGCACCGGCTGACCGGTCATATGACGCTGCTTTATTTCCTCTACCACGGCATTGAACTTCGCACGCTCGGTCTTGTATACGACATCCTGACGGTCAAGCCTTGCAAGCGGCTTATTGGTCGGTATTTCGATTACATCGAGCTTGTATATCTGCCTGAACTCCTCCTCCTCGGTAAGGGCGGTGCCCGTCATGCCCGAGAGCTTTTTGTAAAGCCTGAAGAAATTCTGGAAGGTGACAGTTGCGAGGGTCTTGGATTCGTCGGCGACGCGAACTCCCTCCTTGGCCTCTATTGCCTGATGAAGTCCCTCGTTGTATCTTCTACCGTACATAAGTCGTCCGGTGAATTCGTCGACAATTATTATCTCGCCGTCTTTTATTACATAATCGACATCGCGCTTCATAATACCGTGTGCTCTTATGGCCTGCTGTATATGATGCATAAGCTCGATGTTTTCGGGATCGTTTATATTCTCGACACCGAAGTATTCCTCTGCCTTTTTAACGCCCGACCTGGTGAGGCTTGCGCTTCTCGCCTTTTCATCCACAAGATAATCGCCGTCGATGTCCTGCTCCTCATCGGTCTTTTTGGAGTCAGTCTCCTTTATTCTCGTAACCTTAAGAGAGCGTGCAAAGCGGTCTGCTCTTTGGTAAAGGTCGGTGGATTTTTCTCCGCGACCCGAAATGATAAGAGGAGTTCTCGCTTCGTCTATGAGTATTGAGTCCACCTCATCGACGATTGCAAAGCTGTGACCTCGCTGAACGCGTGCCTCCTTATAGATCACCATGTTGTCACGCAGGTAGTCAAAGCCGAGCTCGTTGTTGGTGCAATAGGTTATGTCGGCAGCGTAGGCGGCCTTTTTTTCCTCGGGTGACATGCCGGGAACCACAAGTCCCACGGTAAGTCCCAAAAAGCCGTAAAGCTTGCCCATCCACTCGCTGTCGCGTCTCGCAAGGTAATCGTTAACCGTAACTATATGCACACCGTTGCCTGAAAGTGCATTGAGATAGGCTGGAAGGGTCGCAACGAGGGTTTTTCCCTCGCCCGTCTTCATTTCGGCTATTCTTCCCTGATGAAGCACGATTCCGCCTATTATCTGCACCGGAAAGTGCTTCATTCCGAGCACACGGCTGCTTGCCTCACGGCAGACAGCAAAGGCATCGGGCAGGAGGGTATCGAGCGAGACTCCGTCGGCTATCTGCTCCTTAAAGCTCACCGTCATGCCTGCGAGCTCACCGTCGGTCATGGCCGAATATCTGTCCTCAAGTGCGAGAACCGAATCGGCTATAGGCTGTATTCTTTTAAGCTCCTTTTCGCTGTAGCTTCCGAACAGCTTAGAAAAAATTCCCATAATAGGCTCCTTTATAATGCATCGCCGCTTTTCGCGACGGTAATATACATCCAATTTACAGTATAACATACGATAAGCTCAAAAAAAAGAATTTTTTGAAAACATAAGGTTGATTTAACTCCCGCAAGACATATAATATATTTAATATGGGGAAAAGAATTTAAAACAAAGGAATTCGGAGAATATAATGGAGCTTATAACACTTGAAAACGGAACACGGATCGTTCTTGAGCCCAAGGAGGATGCCATGAGTGCCGCCGTTTACATCTATGTCGGCTGCGGAAGCAGCAGCGAGGGTGACGGTGAGGAGGGTCTTGCTCACTTTACCGAGCACATGGTCTTCAAGGGCTCCGAGCATTATTCGGCACGCGAAATTGCCGAGCTCACCGATATGTACGGCGGAAATATCAATGCCTACACAACCAAGGAATACACCTGTTATTTTGCCCGAGCACTCACCGAAAACATTCCCTCACTTGTAAACATAATGGCGGATATGCTCTGCAGACCCCTTTTCGAGCAGAAGGCGGTCGACACCGAAAGAGGCGTAATAACCGAGGAAATCGGCATGTACGAGGACAGTCCGGATGAGCTCTGCTTTGATCTGCTTGACACCCTTGTGTGGAAGGGCTCGCGGCTCGCACATCCGATTTTGGGCACCCGCTCCACCGTTGCCGGCATCGACAGTCGGGCACTTCACGATTTTGTCGGCACCCGCTATGCCCCCGAAAAAACCGTAATATCCGTATGCGGAAAATTCGAGCGTGAGCCGCTGCTTGAGGAAATCACCGAGAGCTTCGGCAAAAAGGCAGGGTGCCTTAACGGCTCGACCGTCAAGACTCCCGAATTTCAAACAGGTGAGCTGCTTCGCCGCAAGGACACCGAGCAAACCCACATCATACTTGCTCTGCCCGGCCTTTGTGCCGACGATCCCGACAGGTACAAGGCGAGCGTTTTTACGGAAATACTCGGCGGAAGCACCTCCTCAAGGCTGAAC
>CAZDEI010000092.1:0-4694 GCA_964504325.1 uncultured Eubacteriales bacterium
ATTATCGAAGTAAACCTCGCAGTTACCTGCAGTAAGCCTGATGTAGCCCTCAACAAGACCCATGGCGCTGAAGGTCATGACCTTGTTGCCTTCGCCGTCGTAAACGGTGACGAGCTGATCCTTTGCAACAAGCTTAACGGTGTTGAAGGAGGATGCATTGAAGTTTGCAAGCCTTCCATCATTGAAATGCTCAAGATCATCACAGTTGTTCTGACCGGCAGACTCGATAGCAGTTACGCTGCCGGAGTTGAATACAAACATGGAGAGAACATTCAACGAGCCGGTTGCATGTCTGCCGCCGATGTTAGCGGAACGGAAGGAAACGCCTGCCCAGCCTGCGCCGCCGACAAACTTAAGATCGAAGGTCATTTCGAAGTTGTCGTAGGTAAGCGGGTTAAGAGCGATACACTGACCCCAAGATCCGTTGGAGTTAACATGGAGAGCTCCGTCCTCAACGGTCCAGTTACCGTCAATATGAGCAAAGGAGGTAGTATCGGAGATACCGGTGAAGTCCTGCTTGTAGACATTCTTGGAAGCGTCGGCAGGTCTTACGCCGTTCATCCAAGACTTGTAGACATCGGTCTGAGTGAAATCGGACTTCGAGGTGAGGTTAGTAAACTTAATGGTGTCGTACTTAGCCATTGCAGTGGAGGTACCGCTGAAGGTGATAGCTCCGCCGCGGATATAATCCTCGGAGTATTCGATAACGGGAGTCTTGGAGTTGTTGATGTAGAACTTGTAATCACCGTTCTGCTTAATTACCATGATGTAGTTAAGCATCTTGAAGGAGTTTTCGGGAACACCGTCGATCTGAGCGGTTTTGAGCTCATAGCCGTATTCACTGAGAACTACCTTACCGTGCTGGTCGATCGAGAATCGAAGTCCGCCGTACTCACCGGTGGTTCCCTGAGGGGCCGAAAGAGTGATTGCAGTCTCGTTGTTGCCCTGATCGGCACGAGTGGTGGTCATCTGGAAGGAAAGCACGAAGTTGGTCATTGCAAGACCGGTGAGGTTAGCAACAGAGTTGGTGGAAACATTGAGTATTCCGCCGCTGTACATTACATCACCTGCGGGAACGGTCCAGTTCTGAACCATTTCGCCGACCTTGTAGTTACCGATAACCGCGGTGACACCCTCGGTGTAGTAAGCGCAGTAGCCGTTTACATATCCGGTATTCTGAAGGTTCATGACCATTTCACTTCTGTCGCCGGCGAATACATAGATTTCTCCGTTATAGCCGGTCTCGACAGTGAGCTTCATTTCGCCGTTCTGAGGCTCTGCAAGTGCTACCTCGGAAATCTTCTCATCACCCTTGAAGAGTTGGAGGAGTCCCTCGGTGGTGTACTTAAGCAGGAAGCCCTGATTTACGGCAGATTCGCAGGAGCTCTTACCGAAGCCCATACCAACCCAGCCTTCGCCGGAGGTGAACTTGAAGTCGCCCTGCATACGCATTGCGTAGTAGTTGTGATCGTATACACCGAACGCACCGAGAACATTTGCATCGGTCTGCTCGACACCGCCGACAGCGGGGAGCCAATAACCGGAAAGGTTGGTAACGAGGGTGTTGCTCTGACTCTTGGCATAGGTGTAGGGGCTGAAGTCCTCATTAATGCTATGCGGAGTCGAGGGAGTGTTGTAGGATTTACCGTCGTTAATGCAGTTACCGAAGGTTACGAAGTCGAATGCAGCCGACTGAGTTCCGACAACATAGGGTCCTATCTTCTCTTCGGAGTAGTTGACAACTATGTAGGACTCGCCGAGAGCCTTCCAATTGACCTGATCGTAGCTGTAAACCACGGTGTAGGCTGCACCGATCTTCTGAAGCTGTACATAGACATCATCATTGGGATTGGTGTCCTCTGCGGTGTAGATTATCTCAAACTTGTTGTTGGTGGCCTTTCCAAAGTACATAACCGACTTTCCGTCAAGCACGGTTCTGCCGGCTGCGAGGTACTCGGAGACATTACCTCTAATGTAAACACCCGCCATGTTGCCTTCCTGAGTAGGAGCATACTTGAGGGCTGCCATAAAGGTCCAGTCACTGCCCTTGGAGTTGGAGTAAACGGTGTCGATGGTGTCTGCAGGCTCGAGAACGAGATATCCGTCAGCCTTGGAAACCTTATCTGCGTTTACTATGTTGAGAACGCCGCTGAATTCCTCATCGTCGAACTTGTCGAAGCCGAGGATCTCATCGCCTGCCTCGCGTGCAATCTCGGTAACCTTAACGGTTCCGCTGAGAGGAGCAAAGCCGGCCTTAACGCCTTCGTTCATGCTGATCTTCTTCTCGGAGCCCGAGATAGCAGCCCAGCTGCCGTCAGCGCCGGAAACATATGCGGAGAAGGTGTTCTCGCCGCTTCTGACTATCCTTACGGAGGAGCCAGCGGAGAGAGCTGCAGAGCCGAGCTCTACGGTGTTGCCGCCGTCAACATTGCGGGCCTTGATAACTGCCTTGCCGTTTTCGATAACGATTGCATAGTAGGCAGCGTTGTCGGCTGCACTGCTTCTTACCATAAGAGCTGCGCTGCCGTCGATAACCGAGGCCTTGGCGCTCATGTTGAAGGTGCCGAATACATCAACGGCATTGTAAAGGATATCATCGTCGGTCTTGCCGAGGGTTCCCTTGCCTACGAGCTCGAGAGCATCGTCATCAAGAGCATAAACGGCAGACTTGGAATTTACGGAGCCGACCTTGAGAGTCTCGTACTCAAGACGGTAGGAGGAGGACTTATCTCCGGAAACGAAGATGCTTCCGCCGGGGATGAGGCTTACAATTGCAACGCCGTCCTTAACCTCATAGGTCTTGCCGGTGAGCCAGTCGGTGATGACCGCGCCGTCCTTAAAGCCGGCCTCACGGGCGTTGAGCTGATACTCCTCTACCTCCTCGTTGAGAGAGGAAACGGTGATAACGGTACCATCATCGTCCCATCTTGCAAAGCAAAGAATGTTATCGGTGATTTCGATACGGTTCTGAACGCCGTTCTTAAGGCAGGTGAACTCCTTGCGAAGCTCGGTAAGTGCCTTGTAGTAGTTGAGCATGTCATAATCCCAATCTGCGGGATTCCACTCCATGGGAGGCACCCAGCCGTACTGACCGGCACCGTTGTTCATAACACGGAGGTAGACCTCTTCGCCGTAGTAGATACAGGGAGATCCGACATAGGTGAACTGAACGAGGAGTGCTGCAAAGTAGGAATATCTGTCCTCAACATAGGTACGCTGAGTATCATGCTGAGTGATGAAGGTATAGTAGGTGTAGCCGATGTTACGCGGAACCCAGTCTACATTCCACTTAAGAGCATTTCCGAGGTTGGACGCAGTGACGGTTCCCTGAGCGTAGCCGTCGATGTAGCCTTCAAGGCCGCGGTTCCACTGAGACTCGAAAGCACCGTCGATCATAGCGTCGCCGCCCGACGCCTCGGAAAGGAAGAAGAGATCGGGATTGATCTTCTTGAGATAGTACTTCATCGAGCGGATGACATCGTTTGCACTGAGGTCATCGGTCTCGGTGGTACCCCAAAGCCAGCCGCCGGTATCGAAACGGAGAGCATCTACGCCTATATCACGGGCAAGCCACTGAAGGAAGGAATCCTCGGTGGTATAGACGGTAGCCTTGGAAAGCTCGGTGCCGAGGTCAAGACAGTAGCCGCCCCAACCGGTAACACCGGGAGAAAGGAACATATCCTTGTAGTAATCGAGATCAACAGGATAAAGTCTTGTGCCGCCGCTGAGCATACCGCCGCTTGCGGTGTATGCAAGGTCAACGTCCTGCATGAGCTTCATGCCGTTGTTGTGAATCTCGGTAAGGAGATTTTTGAAATCGTTGATTGTACCGTAGGAATCCTCGACATCGGTATAAGCAAGCTTACCGTAGCCGATATTCTGATTGGCCTTGGAGGTGGCGTTGATGAAGATAGACTCAACGCCGAGATTCTTAAGATATGCAACCTTCTGCTCGAGGCCGAAGAGGTCGCCGCCGTACTTGGACTGAAGAGTTCTGTCGTTTGCACGGCCGATGTTCCACTGACGCATGTCACGCTGACCTGCGGTGAGGTCATCACTGAGAGTATCGCCGTTGGCGAAAACATCGGGAGTGATGGAGTACCAAACGGTACCCTTTGCCCAATCGGGAACATCGAAGCCTACCTGAAGATCCCAGCAGCTTGTGACCGAGGGCTCATCAAAGGTAAGACCGCTTCTGTTGGTGTAGAATACAACCGACTCACCGCTGTTGTTGGCGAGAAGGAAACGATATTTGATAAAGGAAGACTGAGGAGGTATGGTAACCTTCCAGAAGTCATAGTAGCCTGTATCGTCGTGGCTGTCGAAGGCCATGTCAACGGTGGTCCAGGTCATGCCCTTATCGGTGGTGTACTGGAGCTGTGCCTTGGTGACATTGTATCTTTCCACGCGGACGCGGAAGGTGATCTCATCCTCGGTGGTAGGCTCCTGAGGCTGGAGATAAACTCCTGCCTGATCATGAAGTGCCTTACTGATGGCGGCACTCTGATTTTCTGCCTTCATGGCGCTTTGGATCCTGTTGTTCTCAAGCACGTCGCCGATAAGGTTAACACCAACGGCAACGCAGGCTGAGATCGCAAGGGCAAGTGCCACATATACGGCGATCAGTTTTTTCAGCATCTTTTTTCTCCTCTCAATAAGTGAAGAATAACCGAACGGTTACCTCTGTCAACCCT
>CAZDEI010000093.1:0-4677 GCA_964504325.1 uncultured Eubacteriales bacterium
GCCTTAAGTCTTACCGCCGTTGCCAGGACGTTGGCTCCGCATTTCACCGTGTATTTCACCTTGCCGAAGGGTCGAGTTACACGCAGGAAAAGTGAAATGTCGTTCTTCTCGGAGGTGTTGATCCGCTGCGGAAGAACATATCTCACTCCCTCGCCTGCCTTGACGGCAAGCGTCTTTTCGGAGATCATCGTATTCTGCACATAGCTCGCGGCACCTCGTCCCGCAAGCTCCGCCTCATCGGAAACAAAATCGACAAGATCGTGCACCTGCAAAACATTTCCGCAGGCAAATATTCCCTCGGCCTCAGTTTGTCGGTTTTCGTCGACCTTGGCACCGTTGGTCACACCGTCGATCGCGATACCGGCATTGCGGGTAAGCTCGTTTTCGGGGATAAGTCCGACCGAAAGCAGCAGTGTATCACAGGGAATATAGCGCTTGGTTTCCTCAATAATTCGTCTGCTTGAGTCAACCTGAGCTATGGTGACTCCCTCAAGCCTTTCCTTGCCGTGTATCTCGGCAACCGTGGTTGAAAGATAAAGAGGAATGCCGAAATCCTCAAGACACTGAACGATATTTCTCTTAAGTCCGCCCGAGTAAGGCATAAGCTCACAGACGGCCTCTACCCTTGCACCCTCAAGAGACATTCTTCTCGCCATGATAAGTCCGATATCTCCCGAGCCGAGAATAACGGCACGCCTGCCCACCGAAAAGCCCTCGCAATTCATAAGCTTTTGAGCGGTTCCCGCACTGTATACTCCGGCAGGACGCGTGCCAGCGGTGTTGAGAGCTCCGCGGCTTCTTTCTCTGCAGCCCATGGCAAGGATAACCGCCTTGGCCTGAAGCTTAAGCAGTCCCTCGGTGCTCTGCGCGGTCACAAGCTTTTCCTTCGAAATTTCGGTCACCATGGTTTCGTAGTAGACCTTGATACCTCTTTCCTTTACCTTTTCCTCGAAAATGGCAGCATACTCGGGGCCTGTCAGCTCTCTTCCCAATTTGTGAAGTCCGAAGCCGTTATGTATGCACTGCTTTAAAATTCCGCCGAGCTTTTCCTCACGGTCGATGATACAAACATCCCTTACGCCGCTGTCATAGGCGGCAATTGCGGCTGCCATTCCGGCAGGTCCGCCTCCGATTACCACTATATCATGCTTTATCATTACGCTCTCCTCACATTCTGCCGATTACGGTGTTTGAGCTTCCGCCCTTTTTGGTCACCTCTGTCTCATCGATGCACGCTTCCCTTGCTATAAGCCTTGCAACATAGGGCATGCAGAAGCCACCCTGACATCTGCCCATGCCGGAGCGCGTTCTGCGCTTGACACCGTCAATATCTGTAGGCCTCGGATTTCTGTGGAGCGCATCGACGATCTCGCCCTCGCTTACAAGCTCACAGCGGCATATAATTCTGCCGTATGCGGGATTTTTACTTATGAATTCATTCTTTTCCTCATCCGACAGCTTCTTAAAGGCATGGGTGTCCTCCCGACTGCCGTCAAAGCTCTCGTTTTTGACCGTCTCAAGCCCACCTTCACGAAGCAGCTCTACTATGTATTCGGCAATGGCGACACAGGAGGAAAGTCCGGGAGAGTCGATTGCAGCCGCGTGTATGAGTCCCTCGTGCTTTTCCGATTCCTTAATTATAAAATCACCGCTCTTTTCCGAGGCGCGAACGCCCGAAAAGGAGGTTATGACGGCTCGGGTGTTAACAGTGGGAACACTGAGTCGGGCAAGCTCTTCGACCGTCTTAAGTCCCTTATCGGTGGTTTCGACGGAATCGGGAGCCTCCTTTCTTTCGGCGGTGGGGCCAAGCAGAAGATTTCCGTCCGCCGTAGGTGTCACAAGAATGCCCTTGCCGTTTTTCGTCGGCACCTGGAATATCGTATGAGAAACTGTGTTGCCCTCAGACTTATCCAAAAGCATGTACTCGCCCGCACGGGGAATAATTTCAAAAAAGCCGTCCTCGAGCAGCTCGGCGATCCTGTCCGAATAGCCGCCTGCACAGTTAACAAGATATTTCGACAGAATTCGTCTTCCGTCACTTGAAACGGTTTCGAATATGCCGTCCTTATGCGTGATCGATACGACCTCGCAATTCAGAAAAAGCTCGGCTCCGTTGTCCATTGCGTTTCCCGCTGCGGCTATGGTAAGAGCATAGGGACATATAATTCCCGCATTTGTAACAAGCAATGCCTTGGTCACCGCCTGAGAAAGTGCAGGCTCAAGCTCGCGTGCCTGCTCGCCCGAAAGAATTTTCATTCCTTCTATTCCGTTTTTCAGACCTCTTTCATACAACTCGTCGATTGCAGGCTCCTGCTCCTCGCCGAAGGCCACCACCATGGAGCCGTTGTTCTTAAAGGGAACATTAAGCTCTCTTGCGGCCCTGTACAAAAGCTCAACGCCCTTTGCATTAAGCTCGGCCTTAAGGGTTCCGGGCTCGGGATCAAAGCCTCCGTGAATGATTCCGCTGTTTGCCTTGCTTGCACCGCAGGCTACATCGTTTTCCCTTTCGAGCATACATACCGAAAGCCTGTATCTCGAAAGCTCTCTCGCCGTCATGGCACCGACCGCACCGGCACCGATGATTGCTACATCATAAACCATTTTTCTGCCTCCGTTTGATTTTTATATTCTGTCGAACAATCTCATCTTGATAAAAAAGAGCAAAAGAACAAGCGACAGCTTTACTGTCGTTTACTCTTCTGCTCTCTTAAATCTCCACAGATTATTCGGTTTTATATTTCATTCCACAGCTTTTTTTTACCGGTGGAAACGGCAAGGGCTCCGCTTGAAAGTGCGCTCGTAGCCTCCGCCTTGGTCTCTATAAGGCCGCCGGCGATAACGGGAATTCCCTGTCCGGAAAAAATTCTTAATGCCTTCGGAATAACCCCCGGCATAATTTCTATAAGCTCAGGCTTGGTGTTTTCAATGGTTTCCGCAATCGAGTGCATTCCCTTTGAATCAAGAATAAAAAACCTCTGAACCGCCATTATTCCGCAATCATGCGCCGCCCTGACAAGCTGCGAGCGGGTGGTAATGATTCCGTCGGCCTGCAGGCTGACAAGCCATTCAATGCCGAATTTATCCTTGCCAATGCCCTCGGCAAGGTCTATATGGATAAAAACCGTTTTATTTCTCTGCTTTGCGGCGTGAATATCCTGTGCAACGGTGTTGATGTTGGCGCCGAGATGAAAAATAACCTCCGCATCGGAGTCGACTGCCTGCATCCAGCCGCCGTGGTCCGTGGCGGCGATAATCGGAGTGCGCTCGAGTATATCGATAATACCGTTATGCAAGGAATCACCTCAAAAGCAAAAAATCGACAGCTTTTTCCTCGGTCTCTTAAATAATTATACCTATTATTTATCGCTTGTCAAGACTCAGGAGTATCCAAAGGCTCATCCTTATATAATATTTCCTCAGGGAGCTTCTGTCGGCAAGCAAAAAAGGACGGTCACCCGTCCTTTTCAAGAAAAGTCTTTTACTTCATGCCGTTTTCGTAGGATTCGATCATCTTTTTGACCATCTGTCCGCCGACCGAGCCCGCCTGCTTTGCGGTGAGGTCGCCGTTATAGCCCTGCTTAAGATTTACTCCGACCTCACCGGCGGCCTCCATCTTAAATCTGTTAAGTGCATCCTTAGCATTGGGATTTATAGCCATTTTTATTCACTCCTTATAGAATTGTTTTGCGTTTGCAGTATTATTTTGCTGCTTTTCGCAAAATATATAAGTGAAAAAAATTGCCATGTTATTTTTGATGTCGCCCCGCACACAAGGCAATTGACACTGCCGCTACGTTGAGTTAAAATAACATTATATAATAAGGCTCAGAGGGGCACAGGCTTCCTCCCGTGAGCTTAATAAGGGCGGTGAAGCGGATGTCAACAGGCTGCAAAAGAATATTCGCATTTCTGCTTGCGGTAGCGGCAGCCCTGTGCCTGAGCTCCTGCGAGCTGCCGGGCTCGCTTTCCTCCTCTGAGGATGTCAGGACCGTATCACAGGCGATTTCCTCGGGAAATGCCGTGCTGCAATTTCTCGATGTCGGTCAGGCCGAATGCTCGCTTATCTGTCTGCCCGACGGACGAAGCATTTTGATAGATGCGGGAAACGAGGCGGACGGTGCATACCTGACGGCATATCTCAAGGCGCTCGGAATAAAGAAAATCGACTATCTTATCGCGACTCATCCTCATGAGGATCACATAGGCGGAATGGACGATATCGTTGCCTCCTTCGACATCGGCACGGCCATAATGCCCTACATTTCCGAAAGCGATATTGACGGCTCCGAGGCCTATGAGCGGCTTTTGCTCGCGCTTAAGCAAAGCAACGAGCGGATTCTCGGCGCATATGCAGGAATGTCGGTTATATCCGAGCCCGAGCTGACACTCACCTGTCTTTCTCCGTCAAGCGATACCCGCTCGGATCTTAACGATTATTCGGCCGCCTTCATGCTCACCTATAAGGGTCTTCGCGTGCTTTATACGGGCGATGCCGAGCAAAAAAGCGAAAACGAGCTTCTTGCCGGCGGCGGCTCTCTGAAGGCCGATATTTTAAGTGTAGGTCACCACGGCAGCAAGTATGCCTCGTCCGAGCGCTTTTTGACCGCGGTTTCTCCCGAGCATGCTGTCATTTCCTGCGGCGAGGGCAATTCCTACGGCCACCCTCACAGTGAGACC
>CAZDEI010000094.1:0-4631 GCA_964504325.1 uncultured Eubacteriales bacterium
GGTTAATATTGTGCTCTGGTCCCGACGGCAGCAGGAGCATTACCGAGGGTAAGCCCCTAAAGCAGTCCCTTTGAGCTGCTTTGGTGTATTCTGTGAGCTCAATAACCGAAGCAACACCCTTTTTACTCTTCTTTTCGGCAGCTACTCTTTCGGTCGTTATAAAATCGAAAAAGGCATCGCGCTCCTCGACGGCTTCAAAGGTGAGCTGATATTCCGACCTGAAAATCAGCTTGGTTTTATTAATCGGCTCAAAGGCCCCTGAAAAGTGAACTCCATTTACGGCGCGTCTGTTAAGAGCCTCAAGCAGCATATCGTTATCAAAGGCATCGTCGGTTATTTTCAAATCGGCAAGCTCATAATAGCTTTCATAGCCGAGCGACAGCGGCAGCGCGAAGGACACATACGGATGAGGACTGAAGCCCTCGGTATACCATATCGGAATGTCGCTCATCCTGAAAAGCCTTATGAAATACTTATTCATGTCCAAATGGGAAATAAATCTCATTCGGTCGGTTTTTTCATATATCAGTCTTACATTTCTCATAGCAGACTCCTATTCCGCAGGAGGCAGCACCGCATCCCGCGCATTTTTGACGGCAGTTAAGGGTGGTTTGCTCGGCATGAGCAAGCTTGTTTTCCTTAACAAGGAAGGACTTCGAAACAAAATAATCGAGATGATCCCAAGGCATTACCTCGTTGTAGTCGCGAAGCCTGTTTGCATAAAATGCGGGATCAAGTCCGCAATCGTCAAAGGCCTGCATCCACTTGCCGAAGTCAAAGCACTCTCCCCACGAATCAAATTTGCAGCCGAGACGGTAGGCGCGCTCCAAAACAGCACCGAGCCTTCGATCACCGCGCGCAAAGGCGCCCTCAAGCAGGCTTGTATCGGATTCATGCCAGCTCACCGTGACCTTTTTTGTGGTCAGGGAGGCTACAAGAAGCCTTTGCCGCCTTTCGATTTCATCCGCCGTTATCTGCGGCTCGAATTCAAAGGGTGTAAAGGGCTTGGGAACAAAGGTGGAAAGGCTAATTGAAACATTAACGCCTCTTCCCTTCGGCTTATTCGGATTCTTGTAGTAAAGATCGACTATCTTCTGTCCAAGCTCGGCAATTCCCCTAATATCATCATCGTTTTCGGTGGGAAGACCCATCATGAAATACAGCTTGACATTTGTATAGCCGCCGTCAAAGGCGGTGCTGCAGGTGCGGAAAATTTCCTCCTCGGTGACATTCTTGTTAATGACATCACGAAGCCTTTGAGTTCCAGCCTCGGGAGCAAAGGTGAGTCCGGATTTCTTTACCTTTTTGATTTTTTCGAGCAGCTCAGCGGAAAAATTATCAACACGAAGGCTCGGCAGAGAAATGCTTACTTTCTCCTTTTCACTCCACTCGAGCATTGAATTGAGCAGCGGCTCAAGCTGAGTGTAGTCGCTTGTGCTGAGAGAGGAAAGCGAAATATCCTCATAGCCGCTCGTTTTACAGAGCTCGTGCGCCTGCTTGTCAACAACCTGCCAGCTTTTTTCGCGTACGGGACGGTAAATATAGCCTGCCTGACAGAAGCGGCAGCCGCGAATGCAGCCCCTGAAAACCTCCTGCACGGCTCTGTCGTGAATTATTTCGACATAAGGAACAACAAGCTCCGACGGGTAGAAGGTTGAATCAAGCTCGCGAATAATGCGCTTTTTAACGGTTACTGGAGCTCCGCTGTCGGGCTTCGGGGTGACAGAGGCGACGGTGCCGTCCTCATTATAGGAGACATTATAAAGCGCAGGAATATATACACCCTCTATTTTTGCTGCCTCACGCAAAAATTCCTGCTTAGTGGAGCCGAGCTTTTTATGCTTTCTGTAAAGCTCGATGAATTCAAGATCGACCTCCTCGCCCTCTCCCGGGAAAAAGACATCGATAAAATCCGCCAACGGCTCGGGATTGCAGACGCACGGACCGCCTGCGACGACAATATTTTTCAGCTCGGTTCTGTCTGCCGCTCTTATAGGAAGTCCGGCAAGATCAAGCATGTTCAGCACATTAGTGTATGACAGCTCATACTGAAGCGTAAAGCCGATTATATCGAAATCCGCAACGGGATCAAGACTTTCGAGAGCATAAAGAGGTATTCCTCTATCTCTCATGATCTCCTCAAGATCCGTCCAGGGAGCAAATACCCGTTCACACCAAATATGCTCTACGGCATTGAATTGAGAATAAAGAATCTTAATTCCGAGATGAGACATTCCCACCTCGTATGTATCGGGAAAGCAGAAGGCAAATCTGACATCGACCTTATCCTTGTCCTTAACGACGCTTCCCTGCTCTCCGCCTATATATCTGCCCGGCTTTTGAACACCGAGCAATATTTTTTCAAGCTCTTTTGTATCCATTATTTTCCTCCGTACACCGATATGGCAGGCGGAAAGAAATCCGTCTGCCTCGTGTATACTATTTTATTATATTCACCCGATTATTTCAACGGGATTTTACATAAATTGAGTATTAAAAGGTAAACTCCCACAATTGCAGCGGTAGGATTACCTGAGCTTGACAGCAGTATGATTCCACAGAATACTGCAAAAAGCGAAAAAATATACGATATTACCGAAAAGCTGCGCCGTCCTCTTTCTCTGCCGAGAAATCGGGAAAGCAGACAAAGACATATATCTCCGCCGTCAAGTCCTGCTACGGGCAAAAGATTTACCGCTGCGATAATTGCATTTACGAGGAAGAAAAGGGCTGCTGTCTCGCTTTCGTGCTTTGAGAAAATCACTGCGGAAGCAAAGGCGGCAAGTGCATTTGATGCCGGCCCAGCGGCCGCAACGCCAAGCTCCGACAGCTCACTGCTCGGCGGTGCCTCAAGCAACATACCGTAGGGCATGATTTCGATTTTAAGTGGAGGCAGCCTTAATATTGACATTGCCGCAATATGAGCCGCCTCATGAAGAATCGAGGAAAGGACAACCGTCGGCATAACACCAGAGCTGTCTATAATAAAGCAAAAGGCGGTTATTATAAAATAAAGCGGCGAAACCTTAAAATCTATTTTCCCTATTCGAAAGCTCATATCGGACGCATATCGCTCAGCAGCCATGTCGGATCAATGGGTCTGTTTGCAATCAGCGTTTCAAAATGCAAATGAGAGCCGGTTGCTCTGCCAGTGTTTCCGACGAGGGCGACTGTCTCACCCTGCTTAACGACCTGCCCCTCTTTTACAACTATTTCACTGCAATGCGCGTAAAGTGTTTTAAAGCTTTCACCGTGTGAAATTATGAGATGCTTTCCGTAGCCGTCGCTTTCACCGACATAATATACAAAGCCGTCTGCGGCGGCTGATATTTCAGCTCCCCATTCGCCCGAAATGTCAATTCCCTCATGAGCTGTCGAGCTGCCCTCGGTAGGTGCCTCTCTTTCTCCGAAGAGCGAGGTGATTTTTCCCGTTATCGGCCAAATCAGGGTGTTTCCGCTGCTTATTACCGCCGTTTCATAGTAGGTCGGTATGAGCCTGCTGCTGTCATCTGCCGAGGAAGCTGAAGCCTCTTCGCTGCTGACTGCTTCGGTGAGTTCACCGCTTTGCTCATCTACTTCGGAGGTCGAGCTCGAGGTGTTGACCTCACCTTCATTGCTTTCACCGTCATTCCTGTCCTCGGTAACGACAGACGCAGTGGTCGGCTGCGATATTTTCTTAAAGTATATTGCACGGGCATTTTCATAAAGCTCACCGCCTATCAGCCTTACAACGGCGGCAACGGTCAGAAATATAACGGCTCCCACCGCCTGCACGGTGATAATATCATAAATGCGGTCAATGGGTCTCCTGCCCTTGTACCTGTCATTGGTCGAATTCATTCTGCTTCACTCCCATTGCTTATAAAAAACAATATGCGTGCAGCAGCCGAGATATAACAAAAAAGGTGCCTGCCCAACAAAGCAGACACCGGATATTTCAGCTCAGGAATTTGATATTAAGTGCTCGACAAGTATCTTTATACCGATGATCACCAAAATAACACCGCCCGTAATTTGAGCGGGTCGTTTATAGCGCTCACCGAAAATGCTGCCGATATAAACGCCGAGTCCCGATATTATAAAGGTTATTGCTCCGATAATCAGCACTGAGACCGTGAGCTGAAGTGGCTTCATCGCAAGTGCGGCAAAGGAAACGCCGACGGCAAGTGCATCTATGCTCGTTGCAACGGCAAGGACAATCATGCTTTTGAAGGAGTAGGAGGAATCAACCTGCTCATTCTCCGAAAAGGCCTCTCTTATCATGTTTGCGCCGATTGCAAGCAGCAGAGCAAAAACTATCCAATGGTCAAAGCTTTCGATGAGCGAGGAGAAGCTCGTGCCGACAAAAAAGCCGATAGTGGGCATAAGAGCCTGAAAAATTCCGAAATATCCGCCTGCCGCCACGGCATTAACCGGCTTTACCCTACCTGTGGAAAGACCCTTGCAAACGGAAACAGCAAAGGCGTCCATCGAAAGACCGACAGCCAAAAAAACAAGCTCTAAAATGCTCATCTGACATAACCTCTCTGTCGAATATAATAGAAATAAGCTGAATATTATTTAATCATAAAAATCGATATTTGTCAATCTTTCTGTTGCAAAATCGGACGGGCTGTGATATATTAATTATG
>CAZDEI010000095.1:0-4610 GCA_964504325.1 uncultured Eubacteriales bacterium
AGGGTGGAAACCGCAGAGTCACCGCTCGGCTCCTTGGACGGTGCCGTAAAAACCCTATCGATAAAGCTTTCGGCGGGTGAAAATCCCTTTTCTCTGCTTGAGTCTGCCGTTTCGGCTGTCGAAAAAATACGAAATTCCGCCGATACCGAGGCGGACGGCAAATAAACAGTAGACTTTTCGAAAAAAATAATATATAATAAATTTGTTTGCAATCGCAATAAGTTTGAACAATTTGTTAGGAGCTGCTGAAAAAATGAAAAAGCTTATCAGTTTGATATCTCTTTCTCTCGTGCTCATGCTTTCTCTTGGCTGTCTTTCGGGCTGCCACAAGAAGGATGAGATCGCTTTAACTGTGGACGGAGTGGAGATCAAGACCGCTACATATATATGCGCTTTGATAGATGCCGATCTTCAGGCGCGTCAGAATGTGTATAACGAAAAGTCCGAGGAGGAGGGCTTCAGCTCTTCTACCGTTATCGACTATTTTTCCGAAACCATCGACGGTAAGGAATACTCTGTCTGGGTAAAGGACACTGCGATTACTCTTCTCAAAAAGTACGCCTGGTCCAAAAAGCTTCTTGCCGACGGCAAGGCCTCCTTTACCGATAAGGAGGAGAGCAACATCGAGTCGAATGCCTCTTACTATTGGAGCAATAACGGCGGTGCCTATCTTTACAGCAACAATGGTGTAAGCTTCAATTCATATTTGGATTATTACAGAACCTCTATGGTTGTCGGCTCGTATTTCCTTTCTATTTACGGCAAGGAGGGCACCGATCCCGTTCCCGAGGAGGAGGTTTCCAAGATCTTCTACGACAACTATGACATTTCCCATTATCTCTATTTTTCCTCAGTCGGCACCGACAATAAGACCAAGGATGATGAGGTTATAGAGAAGGCCAAGAAGACACTTGAGGAGTATGCGGCTAATATTAATTCCGGCAAGTATACCTTTAAGGATGCCGAAACTCTTTGGAATCTTTACAATGGTACCACTACCGATAAAAAGGATGACGATAAGGATAACACCTCCTCCGACACATCATCTGCCGCCACCTCCTCGAGTGCAAGCTCCTCCGGAAGCGTTGAGGAGGAAGAGGAGGAAAAGCCTCTCGATTCCACTGCAACTCTTATCGCTTCGGCCGATTCCGGAAGCAGCTATGCTTCCTCATACTTTGAAAAGATTCATGCCCTCGGCGTGAATAAGGCCACTGTTGTTAAGGATGACAATAACAACTATTACCTCTTTGAAAGAGGCGATATCAAGGGCGATCCCTATTACTTCAACGCCGAGTACAACAACGCACTCGCAATGATAAAGTATGAGGATTTCCTTGAGTCCTACGAGGCCGATGCTTCTAAGCTCACATACACCGAAAACACCTTCGCAACAGGTATTATCTCTCCCAAAACAATCGATTACGAGCAGTATAATACATTTATCAATTACTATAATTACTCCGGCTCAACTGCCAACTGATAAGGGGAGTAGGCATAAATGAATTCCGAAATAACAGAGCTATTTCAACCTGCTCATACACTCATCGGACAGGGAAGTATTAATGAAATCCCCCGCTTTATGAAATCCGCGGGAGTTCACAAGGCGCTTGTGATTACTGACGGCGGCCTTGTCAAAATAGGAACGGTAAAGCTTGTTACAGATGTGCTTGACCGCAATAATGTTCCTTATTCGGTCTATGACAGGGTTGAGCCCAATCCGAGTGTGAGAATCGTAAATGAGGCTGCCGAGGCCTTTAAGAGCTCGGGAGCCGATTTCCTTGTGGCAATCGGCGGCGGTTCTCCTATTGATGTCGCAAAGGCGGTAAGCATTCTGACCGCAAACGGCGGCGATATAAGAGATTATATGGGTGTTGCCAAATCGCTTAAGCCCGGAAAGCCAATTGTCGCCATCAATACCACGGCGGGCACCGGCTCCGAGGTGACCCGAGTTTATGTTGTTACCGACGAGGAAAAGAAGATCAAGATGGTCATGGTTGATAACAACTGTATGGCCTATCTTGCAATTGACGACCCGAATCTGATGGTGGGAATGCCTCCGGCACTTACCGCCGCTACGGGTATGGATGCGCTTACCCACGCTGTCGAGGCCTTTCTGTGCAACGCACATACCCCTTTCAGCGACGGTGCTGCGATTGAAGCTATTCGTCTTGTCAGCAAATCTCTCAGGCGTGCCGTTGAGTACGGCAGGGATATAAAGGCGAGAACGGATATGTGCTGGGCGGAATATCTTGCGGGTATCGCCTTTTCCAACAGCGGTCTCGGTCTTGTGCACGCCATAGCCCATCAGCTCGGCGGAAGGTACCATACTCCTCACGGCACCGCAAACGCGATTATGCTTCCCTTTGTTATGGAGTATAATATGCCTTACAGAACCGAGAGGGTGGCAAGAATAGGCCATGCCTGGTTTGACAGCATAGAGGGACTGAGCAACGAGGAGGCTGCCCGTCAGGCAATCGCCAAGGTGAGACAGCTTTCACGCGATATCGGAATCCCCGCGCTTTGCGATACTCCCTTTGATCCCAAGGATGTGGGAATTTTAGCCGAAAACGCACTTCGCGATGCCACAGCGGCTAATAATTATGTTACCGCGACCAAGCAGGATGTGGAAAGCATTATAATGAACGCTTATACCTACGGAATTGCCGAGAAGGTCAAAAACGAAATCGATAAGCTGAATAAATAAAAAGAACGGTCTGTGAGGAGTAGCTCACAGACCGTTTTCTTTTATTGCTTAACAGACATTGTTCTGCTGCAGTGAAGCCTTTTTTGACGCGTGACTTCTCAGCACCGCAAAGAGAACCGCAAACACCGCCGCAAGCAGGAATTCGGCTATAACGGGGTGGAGCAGAAGGGAGAAAATGCGGTTGAATATCGGCTCGGTGAAAACATCCCCCGAGGGGAAGCTATCGGTGATTACCGAGATTTTCGCACGATTGGCTACGATGAAAAGCATCAGCGAGCTAAGCACGCCCGAAGCCGATGAAATTATTCCGAGCCACAGCATACCGTTAAAGTGCTTTGCAGTGGAAAGATAAATAAGTCCGGCGAGCAGTAAGTCAACTGCTGTGAGGATTATCAAAAGCCTGCCGCCGAAAAGCAGCTCCAGCAGGTAGGCGTCGGCATCAGCAACAGCCGAAGCAAACTGCTCTGGAGCCGGAAGGGCTGAAACGATTTCCTCGGCGAGGGAATTTACAGTGGCAATTATTTCGGCCTTGAGCTCTGCCTCGGTCGGATTCTTTTCCTTAACGCTCGGAACCGTTGCACGGACAACCTGCTGCAGCTCGTCAATATGCTCCTCTGCGCAGGTCTTGACATATCCTGCGGTAAAAAGCCCCTCGATCGGTCTGCCCATTATCGCGTCGATAATATCCGAGGAATAAGCCGTCAGCATGCTGCTTACGGCGTCTGTTTTCAGCAGCCTGTTGACAGCCTCTGTGGTAAGACCTTCATTTTCGATTGCGGTCGCAACGGTCTTATTTGATATAAGAAGCTGCTCGCAATCGATATCCGTGGCAATTTTTACAAAGGATTTCGGTGTGGCAAATTGCCAAAGGGTATACGAAACAGAGGTGAAAAGCGTTGTTATCACGAGCATCGGAGCCAAAATCGAGGCAAAAACCGTTTTTAAGACCTGAATTGCTTTACTGTTTTTCATATTTTATCTCCTTCGTATATTACCGGATGGGTTGATTCTCTGAAGTGACAGGCCGCCGTTACGGTGCGGCCGCAGACACTCTCCTTGCCGTCAAGCAGAGTAGTGACAAGCTCGGTAATCTGCCGTGCCTCCTCTTCATTTTTATATCCGATAGAGGTGAGCGACGGTGTAAGATATTCGCATTCCGGAAGATTGTCAAAGCCTGCGAGCAAGGTATCCTCGGGCACAGAGAGTCCTGCCTCATTAAGACGGCGTAGCAGGCCGATTGAAAGATTGTCATATGCGGTTACAATTGCGGTTGAGCTCTTTATCAGACCGCGCTTGATGAGCCTGTCTGCCGCGCGGTAGCCTCCTGCCTCAAATCTTTCCTCACAAAGCTCGATAACGGGTGAGGGAAAGCCTGTCTCACCGGCCGCCGTTTCAAAAACCTCCTGCTTTGCGGTGGTTTTTTGCTCGCCTATAAAAATCAGCCGCTCGGTACCGCAGCTCTTGAGGTGAAGGAGCAGCTCCTTGATTGCCTCACTATAGGACAGCACTATCCCGTGTGCGGCAGCCGCGGCCTTACAGCCGACGCAAATAACGGGAATCTCACATTGCAGAGGAGCGGGATGCTCATCGATAATTATAAGCATATCCGAGCCGCTGTATCTGTCGTAATATGAGACAAGGCTTTCGGTTTTTTGCACCGAAAAATCTGCCGTAGAGACATTAATGCTGCAGCCTGCAGCTTCTAACTCCCTTTGGAGCGCGGCGACAAGCAGAGAATAGTATCTGCTGAATATTTCGGGACAGATAACGGTAACTACGGGACGATAGTATTTTGCATTGAAGAATTTTCGAAAGCAGTTGTTTTTTCTTGCTGCTTCGAATACAAGCTCACGCGTTTCTTCACTGATATCGGTGCTCATGGAAAAGGCCTTTGATGCAGTGGAGA
>CAZDEI010000096.1:0-4571 GCA_964504325.1 uncultured Eubacteriales bacterium
TAATCAGTCAAGATCCGTAAAGGGTGTGCTGAGAGGTCTGCATTTTCAAACCGTGAATCCGCAGGGAAAGCTTGTCAGAGTCATAAAGGGCAAGGTGTTTGATGTCGGTGTTGACCTGAGAAAGGGAAGCCCCACCTTCGGAAAATGGGTGGGTGCCGAGCTTTCGGAGGAAAATTGCAGACAGCTTTATATTCCGGAGGGCTTTGCTCACGGCTTTGCCGTCATGAGTGAGGAGGCAGAGTTTGTTTACAAGTGCACAAGGCTTTATGATCCCACAGGTGAGGGCGGCATAATCTGGAACGATCCCGATATTGCAATAGAATGGCCTATAGACACCTCCTCGGTGATACTGTCGGAAAAGGATAAAAAGCAGCAAAGCTTTAAGGAATACTGTGAAAAGCTTTAAGCCCCTTGCTTTCAGCCGGAAATATCAATAGCACAGCCTCTCTTAAATTAAGAGAGGCTGTTTTTTTGTTTTATGAGCTTCGCGATTTAAATTTGCTTTTGTCGATATATCAGCTCGACAGAATAATGACGTTGTGACGGTCAATACTATACACGGATACAAACACGGGAAAAGCTGTTTTCTCTAAGGAGATGCTTTATGAAAAGGCTTATTTCATCGGCAATCATACTCTGTACCGTTTGCTGTCTGTTTACGGGCTGCTCGGGAAGCAAAAAGGGAAGCGTATACTATCTCAACTTCAAGCCGGAGCAGGACGGGGCATGGCAGACCCTTGCAAAGGAGTACACAAATCTTACGGGTGTAAGCGTAAAGGTGCTGACGGCGGCAGAGGGCACCTACACGCAAACCCTGACCTCGGAAATAGAAAAGAGCGATGCTCCGACCCTTTTTCAGGTGAACGGTGCCGTTGCACTTGATACATGGCGTGATTACTGCTATGACCTTACCGATACGGCCGTTTATTCGGAGCTCATCAGCGACGATTTTGCCCTCAAGGAAAACGGCAGGGTGCTCGGAATCGCATATGCCTATGAGGGCTACGGGCTTATTACCAATAAAAAGCTGCTTGAAAGGGCGGGCTATTCGATAGAGTCTATTACCTCTCTTGAAGCGCTTGAGGAGGTCGCAGAAAATATCACCGCGAAAAGCTCTGAGCTCGGCTTTTCCGCATTTTCGTCCGCGGGACTCAACAGCTCCTCAAGCTGGAGATTCTCGGGACATCTTGCAAATCTGCCGCTGTATTACGAATTGTCAGATAAAAAAACAACCTCACAGCCCTCCTCACTCGACGGGAAATATACAGACAATTTCAAGGCTGTTTGGGATTTGTATATTAATAATTCCACCTGCTCACCGAAGCTGCTTTCGGCGAAAACGGGTGATGATGCGCTCGATGAATTTGTAAGCGAAAAATGTGTATTCTATCAAAACGGAACATGGATGTACGGAGATGTCTCGTCAATCGGTGACGATAATCTCGGGCTGCTGCCGATATATTTCGGAGTGAATGACAGCAAGCAGGGGCTTTGCTGCGGCACGGAAAACTATTGGGCGGTTAACGCCGAGGCGAGCGAGGACAGCATCAGAGCAACGCTTGACTTCCTCGAATGGGTCGTCACAAGCGAGGAGGGCACCGAGGCGCTCGCAAAAAGCATGGGCTTTTCTGCACCCTTTAAGAAGGCAAAGCGCACCGATAACAGGCTTTGTGATATTATGAACGATTATATCGAGTCGGGACGCGAGAATATTCCGTGGGTATTCACCTACACGCCCAATGTCGATAATTGGCGCGCCGAGCTTGTGTCGGCTTTGACGGCATATTCGGCCGGCAAGAGTAATTTTGAAGCCGTGTCAGCAGTCTTTTCCGAGGGCTGGGCACGAGAATATGCGGCTTCGCATAAGTAAGGGAGAGAGGTGACCGTGATGCCGAGGCTGAAGAGCGGTGCGACAAAAGTAAAACCGTCAATGCTAGCACGAGCGGCACGGCCGTGGGGTGCACTGTTTCTTCTGCCTACGGCTGCGGCCTTTACGGCTTGCTTTATTTGGCCGTTTGCATGGGGAGTCTATCTCTCCTTTTTTGATTTTAAAACCGTCAGTCTCCGGGAGTTTGTCGGCCTTGACAATTACATTGCCGCCCTGAGCGATGGTGAGCTTTTGAATTCCTTTGCCTTTACCGCGGCCTACACGCTTATAACCGTGCTTGCGGTAAATATCGCGGCCTTCCTTATTGCCTTGGCGCTGACGGCAGGAATAAGAGGAACGGGAATATTCAGAACGGTGTTCTTTATGCCGAATCTTATAGGCGGAATAGTTCTCGGCTATATATGGCAGCTGATAATAAACGGTATTGCTTTGAAAATAAATGCCGAGGATCCGCCGCTTATAAGCCTCAATGCCTCTACGGGCTTTTGGGGTCTTGTTGTGCTGATGTGCTGGCAGCAGATAGGATATATGATGATTATTTATATTGCCGCTCTGCAAAGCATACCGAAGGAATATACCGAGGCTGCGAAAATAGACGGCGCCGGACCGCTTCAGGTGCTCCGTCATATAACTCTGCCCTCGGTAATGCCCTCGATAACGATATGCGGCTTTTTAACCCTCACTGGCTCCTTCAAGCTTTTTGACCAAAATCTTGCGCTCACGGGCGGCGAGCCGTACGGCAAAACCGAAATGCTCGCCCTGAATATTTACAAGACCTTTTACGAGAGTGCGGTTTCGAAGGGAGTCGGGCAGGCAAAGGCGGTGCTCTTTTTCATTGCAGTGGCCGTCATCGCTCTGCTGCAGCTGAAATTCACCGCGAAAGGGGAGGCGGAAAAATGAGAAGGTCAATCGTAGCGGGCAAGGCGGGAAGAGGCTGTAAGACCAGACTGACGGTGCTTTTCTCACTCATCTCGGTCGCGTATATCTATCCGATTTCGGTTGTGCTTGTGAACTCATTTAAGACAAAGGGCGCCATAACGGTTTCTCCCTTTGAGCTGCCGAATTCGGAGAGCTTTGCAGGGCTCGACAATTATATAAACGGAATAGCGCACGGTAATTACCCCTTTCTTTTGTCCTTGCTTTACAGCCTTTTGATAACAGTTTTGTCAACTGCACTTATTTTGCTTTGCACTTCCATGGCGGCGTGGTATAATAACAGAGTGAACACTCCGCTCTGTCGGCTGCTGTACTATCTTTTTGTCTTTTCAATGGTTGTTCCGTTCCAAATGGTAATGTTTACCCTGTCAAAGACCGCCGATGCACTTCGCTTAAACACTCCGTATACCATACCGATCGTTTATCTCGGCTTCGGTGCGGGGCTCGCGGTATTTATGTTCTCGGGCTTTGTCAAGGGAATACCCATTGAGATAGAGGAGGCAGCGAATATCGACGGCTGCGGGCCCGTCGGCACCTTTTTTCGGATAGTGCTTCCGATAATGAAGCCTATCTGTATATCGGTCGGAATCCTTGAGATAATGTGGATATGGAACGACTATCTGCTGCCCTACCTGGTTCTCGATCAAACCGAATACAAAACGGTACCGATCCATATCCAGTATCTTCAGGGCAGCTTCGGCAGGCGAGATATGGGAGCCATTATGGCACTGATAATTCTTTGTCTTGTTCCCGTGGCGGTGTTCTACTTTATATGCCAAAAATATATTGTAAAGGGCGTCGCGGCAGGCGCCGTGAAGGGATGAAGAGCAATGCGAAGCTGTGGGATACTGATGCCGATTTTTTCTCTTGATTCGGCTTACGGAATCGGAACACTCGGACGGTCGGCGTATGAATTTGTGGATTTTCTGTTTGAAGCAGGGCAGACATATTGGCAGCTGCTTCCCGTAAATCCGACGAATTACGGTGATTCTCCGTACCTCTCCTATTCGTCTGAGGCAGGTAATCCTCTCTTTATAGATCTCGATATGCTTCGAGAGGACGGTCTGCTTGAGCAGAGTGATTATTCCGAGGTTGATTTCGGAGGCGATCCCACAAGGGTCGATTATGTTAAGCTTAATAAGAACAGATATCCCGTGCTGAGAAAGGCCTTTGAGCAATTTGACCGCAGCAGCGAGGACTTCCTTGAATTCTGCGACTCCGAGGGTGCTTGGCTTCGGGAATATGCGCTTTTTGCGGCACTTAAGGACGCAAGCAGCGGTGCTGGCTGGTCGGAATGGGAGAACGGTCTGAGGCTGCGTGAGCCCGAGGCCCTGAAGCGTGCGGAGGAAACTTATTCGGATGAAATACAGTTTTATATGTTTCTTCAGTACGAATTCTTTAAGCAATGGTATGCACTTAAGAGCTATGCAAACAAAAAGGGAATAGGCATTATCGGAGATTTGCCGATTTATGTCGATTACGACAGCAGCGATGTCTGGTGCAATACGGATAGCTTCGATCTCGATGAGGAGCTTGCTCCGAGGACGGTTGCCGGCTGTCCGCCTGACGGCTTTTCCGCCGAGGGTCAGCTGTGGGGCATGCCGGTCTACGATTGGGAATATATGGCTAAGCAGGATGTGCCCTTTGAATGGTGGAGAAGGCGCGTTGCGCATGCACTCAGGATGTACGACCGTGTGAGAATAGATCATTTCAGGGGTCTTGAGTCCTTTTACTGCATACCGAACGG
>CAZDEI010000097.1:0-4477 GCA_964504325.1 uncultured Eubacteriales bacterium
CCGACCGAGACCGAAAGGGAGCCTGCCGACGAAAGCGAGCATGAGCTCATAAGCAGAATCTTCCCCACAGCCGCCGCTTCCGTTTTGCCCGCCGAGGAAATAGCCGAAAAAATATTTTCCGAGAGCGAGGAGACCGAGAATATAGCAGTCACGGCGGAAGAGGCTCTGCCCGATAAAGACGGTCAGCCTGCGGAGAGCGGCGAGTCCTTGACCGCTGAGTTGCTCCGCGAAGCAGAGCTCACACACGAGTATCGGGAGACACCCTCAGGCGACAGCGACACACTGAGCTCCGACAAACAACCGACCCTCGAACCCGATACCGACACGGTGCCAGAGGCCATTGACGATATATCAAACGGAACAGTCAGCCGAAAGCGTGCTGCTTGGCCCGTAAGGCTTCTCTCCTCTGTTCTTCCGTGGGTCGGAAATTCTGCCGCGGTTATGATAGGCAAGCTGCTGCTTTTAGCGGTCTGTATTGCCTCGGTCGCACTTTGTGTCTGTCTTGTTTCTGACTTTTCGGGGCTTGAGGCACAAAGAGCTCTCAGCTCCGAGCTAAACGCCATGCTTGCCTCGGGTGAGGCACTCGATAACGCAAACGAGCCCTCCGAAAACGGTGTGCTTAATAAGTTCACCTCTCTTTATTCCGCAAGCTTTGACCTTGAGGGCTGGATAAGCTGCCGCAGCGGCGAGCTGAGCGCGCCTATTATGTCCGGCAAGAACGATTATTTTTATTCAAGCCACGATTTTTACGGGTCACCCTCGAAATTCGGCAGTCTTTTCACCGATGTCGACTCTCCCCTTTCGGACGAGCCGTGCTACAACACGGTTATTTACGGAAAGGGCGACCGCGACGGCTCACCCTTTGCTTCGCTGTCAAGCTACGAAAGTGCGGACTTTCTGTCGAAAAATCCGATATTGGAACTAAGCAGCCTGTATTCAACCGAGAGGTTCATTATATTTGCCGTGATAAAGACCAATGCGGATTCGTACCTCGAATTTGCGGATACGAGCCCCTCGCAAAAATCCGAATATTTAACAAACGCGGCAAATGCTTCGATTTTCAAAACCTCTGTAAGCGTAACCGCCACAGATCGGCTTCTCACCCTTGTCTCACGCACGGATAATGACCAAAGACTTATAATCCTTGCGCGGCTTTATAAGGACGGAGAATCCGAAACGGTAAATGTAAATGTGAGGAGGAATTGATATGCCCGCATCATTAAAGGCAGAATTCATATATTTTCGTGAAAAAAGCGATCCGATACTTGAATTCGGCTTCGGAGGCGATTGCCCGATGAGAATACTTTCCTCCTTCTGTGAGGATATGAAGGGCTATCTTCACGCTCTTAAAAAAGCGGTAAGCAGAAGTCATATAACCGTGGTTGTCGGCGGCTTCGGCGAAAACGGCGAGATTGCCGAAATCACAGGTCTTGCCGTCGGACGTGAGCCCGTCAGCTACGATTACGCGCGCCTCGGCTACGGTAATATTGCCGATGCACCGAGCCGTCTCCCGAAAATGAGTCTCCCTCTTATCGATAAGGAAAGAAAATTTGCCGGAATACTTATGGAGAGTGGTCCGCAGGCCATTATTCTTCTCGACGAAAGAAACCGAAATAGAGCCTACCTTGTGCGAGAGCTGCTGAACCCTTATATATCGGAGCTGTTTTCATCAACGACAGACAGAAAGGATCAATAATATGTCCGAAGCAATACAAAGCCTGCTTCACGGCTTTCCGCCCGAAATAATAGTTTTCGTCATCTCAATGTGCCCGATACTCGAGCTTCGCGGTGGCCTGATTGCCGCTGCCGCCTTCGGCATCGACTATTGGATAGCACTTCCGATATGTGTTGTCGGAAATCTTCTTCCCATACCCTTTATTCTGCTTTTTATTAAGAAGATTTTCGCACTCATGAAAAAAACGAGATTTTTCGGAAAAATCGCATATGAGCTCGAGAAAAAAGCCGAAAAGAACAAAAGCAAGGTTACCAAATACGCTCTTTGGGGACTTTATATTTTCGTGGCACTGCCTCTTCCCGGCACCGGAGCATGGACAGGCGCACTTGTTGCCGATGCTCTTAACCTTCGCATTAAAAAGGCATTTCCCATGATAGTTCTCGGAGTACTGACTGCAGGCATTATAATGGTTATAATCGCTTATCTTTTCCCCGCGGTTTTCGAAGCACTGTTTATGTGAGCAAATTCAAAATTCAAGCACCGCTCCAATCGGCCTGAGGCCTGTCGGAGCGGTGCTTTTTTGCTTCACTGAATTAAACCTTGAAAAGAATATCTGTATATGTCGGATACGGCCATATTTCGCTGTCGGTTATCCGCTCAAGTGCATCGACATCGTGTCGCATAAGCTTCATATCCTCAAGCAGAACATCGTGGCAATAAGCAGCCTCGTCTATCGATTCTGCAAAGCTCTTAGAGCCGAAGGTGTCGTTTTTCAGCTTGTCGAGATTGTCGTAAAGCGCATCGCAGTGCTTTGCGACATGGCGAAGCAGCTCGGTATCGGTGTGTGACAGCTCCTCAAGGCCTGCTGCCCTTTTGCTCGCGACCGAGGCGGCAAGGCTGCCGGAAAATTTCACCGCAGCGGGAATTATTCTTTTCGAAACCATATCGTGGAAGGTCGCCGCCTCAATCCGTACGATATTAATATAGGATTTCACAAGTATCTCATAGCGGGAGAAAATTTCCTCTCTGCAAAGCACCTGCTGTCTTTCGAAAAGGGTGATGTTTTCCTCCTTTATATAATGCGGCAGGGCATCAACGGTCGAGGCGAGATTCAAAAGACCTCTTCTTTTTGCCTCCTCAAGCCACTCAGGAGAATAGCCGTCACCGTTGAAAACAATTCTTTTATGCTTTGCAAAGGTACGCTTGATAAGGGCGTTGATCGCAACATTTATATCCTCCGCCTTTTCAAGCTCATCGGCGTACTGCTCAAGAGCATCGGCAACGATCGTGTTGAGTATGAAATTCGTGCAGCCGATTGAGGCCGAGGAGCCGAGCATACGGAATTCAAATTTGTTTCCCGTAAAGGCAAAGGGTGAGGTGCGGTTTCGGTCGGTCGAATCCATTTTAAGCCGCGGAAGTACATCGGCCCCCGTATGAAGATAGACCGTATCCCTTTTAATATAGGTTCTTTCGTCTTCTATTGCGGTAAGTATATCAGAAAGCTCATCGCCGAGATATATCGAAATTATTGCGGGAGGTGCTTCATAGCCGCCGAGACGGTTGTCGTTTGTGGCTCCCGAGGCGGAAATTCTCAAAAGATCCTGATGCTCATCAACCGCCTTTATAACCGCCGCAAGGAATATGAGAAACTGAACATTCTGCGAGGGAGTCTTACCTGCCTTAAAGAGATTTATGCCGTCATCGGTGGAAAGACCCCAGTTATCGTGCTTGCCGCTTCCGTTTATTCCCTCAAAGGGCTTTTCGTGCAGGAGGCATTCAAGTCCGTGCCTGTGCGCGATCTTCTTCATAAGCTCCATGACAAGTTGATTTTCGTCGGTAGCTATATTTGCGGTTGCATATACGGGTGCAAGCTCATGCTGAGCAGGTGCCGCCTCATTATGCTCGGTGTGGGCGGGAACTCCAAGCCTCCAAAGCTCCTCGTCAAGCTCCGCCATAAAGCTCTTAACTCTCGTTTTAAGGGCTCCGAAATAATGATCCGACATCTGCTGCGCCTTGGGCGGACGGTTTCCGAAGAGGGTTCTGCCGCATATCATAAGATCCTCACGGCGTTCAAAAAGCGCTCGGTCGACAAGAAAATACTCCTGCTCCGCTCCGACCGTTGAAATAACATGCTTTGAGGAGCTATTGCCGAGCAGACGGAGAATCCTCATAGCCTGCTTATCTATCGCCCTCATTGATCTTAACAGAGGTGTTTTTTTGTCAAGGGCGAAGCCGCCGTAGCTGCAAAAGGCAGTCGGGATGCAAAGCACGCCCTCCTTTATAAATGCATGAGAGGTCGGATCCCAGGCCGTATAGCCGCGTGCCTCGAAGGTTGCGCGCAGGCCGCCCGAGGGAAAGCTCGAGGCATCCGGCTCACCCTTTATAAGCTCCTTGCCGGAAAATTCGGTAACCGCCCTGCCGCGGCTGACAGGCATAAGAAAGCTGTCGTGCTTTTCGGCGGTTCCTCCCGTCATCGGCTGAAACCAATGGGTAAAATGAGTCGCACCCATCTTTACCGCCCATTCCTTCATGGCGCAGGCCACCTCGGCCGCAATGCTTTCGTCCAACGGCTCCCCTGCCTCAACCGTGCTCATTAGTGCCGAGTAGGTGGCTGGAGAAAGGTACTCCTGCATTATCTCATCATTGAAAACATTAATTCCGTATTCCTCAACGGTGCTGTGCATTTTTATCTCCGTTCCGCCGCAAAAAAGCGACTCCCTGAATCATATTTGTATATTATACACTTTCGGTATCCTGTTTTCAATTAAATCAGCCTCTACTTTTGCGTCCTTTGATTAAGAA
>CAZDEI010000098.1:0-4471 GCA_964504325.1 uncultured Eubacteriales bacterium
GTCTATTCCCTCCGCCCTCAGTCTTTCACAGGCCGACACAAGCACATTGGCGTATTTTTCAACCGCAAGAAAATTCTTGTCGGGATTGCGCTTTGCGATTTCAACCGCAAAGGTACCCTTACCGCAGCCGATTTCGAGCACGAGAGGCGCCTCCCTGCCGAAAAGCTCCCGAATATCAAAATAGCATTCATTTTCCGCAGCCCTTCGAAAATCCCTATCATCGGTGCGAGGCACCAATAAAATATCCTCAAAGGCGGAAAGCCTGACCTCAAGATTCTTCTTTTTTCTCATTCGCATAATTATCAATACCGCCGTTTTATTTTATGTGAACGGTTGCCGATAAACAAAAACCGTATTTCCACCGTCACATTATATAACATCGGCAAAATCAAATCAACCCGAAAATCAAAAAACGGGTCTGCCGCAAGTGGCAGACCCACAGGACGGTGCTGTATTATTTGCTACGTCTCTGTTCAAGCATCCATTTGACCATTTCCGTGTCACTGCAGACCTCGGTATAGCTCGTCACACCGAGCTCGCTCAAGGGCCTATAGACCAAATTATCGGCAGCGCCGGCATTGCTCAAAGCGCGGTACATATGTGTCGAATTATCGGTACCCGTGTCGATATTGGAGGTATCGCTGTAGATAAATATCGGCATATCGGCAAGCTTGGTAGCAATTGAGGTATCGCCCGTGCCGTCCATCACAACGGCGGCAGCAAATCTTTCAGGGTACTGCTCAAGCACCTTCCAAACGCCGTTGGCACCGAAGCCGAGACCCATTATATACTGACGGGAGGTATCGCAGCCGTACTGACCGATAACCGAGTCAAGCAGCGACATGGCTGTTGCGAGATTACCCTTTGAATAATACTGAAAGTTTTCAAGGTAATATTCGTTTCCGCTGAAGGACCAGAAGCCCACAGCCTGAGGGCACACGATAATTGCCTCGGAGAGATATTCTCTCGAGTAGAGGTACATATCGTTTAACAATTCGAGAAGCTGACTGCTGTTGTCTGTTCCGCGGGAGGTATGGTCGTTAAGATAAAGCACAACGGGATAGGTTCTGCCTGCCTCGTAATCATCGGGCAAAACAAGAGCATATTCGAGAGGCACTGTATCACCGTTGCCGCTATAGGAGTATTTAACAACATTTGCAAGCCTGAAAATGCCGCTGTTTTCGAGATAGCTGAAGTTGTTGTTGCCGATCCATTCAATGATGGGTCCGTCGTTTTCGGAGCCGTCCTCCGTTACATCGGCGCCGACCGCTTGTGCAGCCTCGGAACCGCTGTAGATCCTGATATTAAGCTCACAGCCGCAGATAAGAAAGGAAACAAGCAGTAGAGTGATAACCGTTATGAATATTCGCCTGACTGATTTTTTCATTCAATTTCTCCGTTTCGTAATTAATGACTGCGGAGCCTCTCTGAGCACGTTATATTAGACCGACGGCACAAAGTTAAGTTACACTTTTGTAATATATTTCCGAATCGTGAGCGAGGCGAGCTTTTTCACAAATAATTCTCCGGTCTGTCGTATGAATTCTTTACATTATTTTACAGTCATAGTATAATGAATTCGGGCAGATAATTTGCTTAATATATGCTGCAGCAAGCTGTATTTCCGACTGTCGGCCCTCCTCCGTGCTCAAAAAAATCCGATATTTACGGGTGATGACAAATATGAGAATGTATGATATTATTCGAAAAAAGCGTGATCGCGGCGAGCTTTCGTGCGAGGAAATCCGTTTTTTCGTCAACGGCTACACCGACGGCTCAATTCCGGATTATCAGGCAGCCGCTCTGCTCACGGCAATATGCATCAACGGCATGTGCGACCGTGAAATTTGCGATTTAACCGAGGCAATGGCCTCGTCGGGTGAGCAAATGGAGCTTTCCCGCTTCGGCGGACTTACCGCCGACAAGCACTCGACCGGAGGTGTCGGTGACAAGACCTCGCTGATCGTTGCGCCGACGGCTGCCGCTCTCGGCATCATGGTCGCGAAAATGTCGGGCCGCGGACTCGGGCATACGGGCGGTACAATTGACAAGCTTGAGTCAATCCCCGGCTATCGTACCGAGCTTTCGAAAAGCGAATTCATGTCACAGGTCGAGCGCATCGGAGTTGCACTTATCGGTCAAACCGCCGAGCTTGCACCGGCAGATAAAAAAATATATGCTCTGAGAGATGTAACGGCAACGGTCGACAGCATACCTCTGATAGCCTCCTCTATAATGAGTAAAAAGCTTGCCTCGGGCTCCAAAAGCATCGTTCTCGATGTCAAATACGGCAGCGGAGCATTTATGAAGACTCCCGAGGAGGCAAGGCTTCTTGCCGAAAAAATGGTTGAGATAGGAAAGCGCTCGGGGCGGAAGACGGCAGCTCTCATCAGCGATATGAACACTCCCCTTGGCAGCGAGATAGGTAATGCACTTGAGGTTAAGGAGGCGGTTGCCGTGCTTAAGGGCGAGCTCGACAACGATCTGCGCGAGGTAAGCCTACAGCTTGTCGGGCATATGGCGGCTCTCGCCCTCAACATTTCCGTCGATGAGGGGGTTTGCCGTGCAAGACAGGCTATAGACGACGGCTCCGCTTATAAAAAGCTGCTTGAATGGATCTCGGCTCAGGGTGGAGACACGGCATTTATTGAAAATACCAAGCTGTTTCCGCAGGCCTCAACGATTTTCGACATCAAGGCCGAAAGAGACGGATATATCTGCTTTACCGATGCCGAAAGCATCGGAGTTGCAGCAACCCTGCTTGGCGCAGGACGAAGAAAAAAGGACGATATTATCAATCATGCCGCCGGAATCACAATGCTTCACAAGCGCGGAGAGCTTGTCAAAAAAGGTGATACCGTCATGCTTCTTCATACCGACGAGCCCACCGTTCTTTACGAGGCCGAGGCACTCTGCCGCACTGCGATAAGATATTCCGACACACCGCCGGATGCAGTACCGCATATTTATTGCACCGTCAGCTGACATAAGCATTTTAAAAATGGAATGGGCATCGGAGCAAATCCCGATGCCCTGTTTTTATGCCTTAGATGCCTGAAGAGCCTTTACCTCCACCCGATCTCCGACGGATTCAACATAAAGTGCAGTCTTTTCCATATCAGCACCCGAAAGTAGGTATTCACAGAGTGCGTTTTCGACCTCTGCTTCAATGCTTTTTCTCAGCACCCTCGCACCGTTTCCGTCTGCCAGCGCTCGGACTACAAGCGAGCTGCGTAGCTCATCTCCGAATTCAACCCTGCCACCGCGACGGGCAAAGCGCTCGGCGGTTTTATCAAGCATCAAGGCACATATTTTTTGAAGCGCCTCCCTATCAAGCTTATTAAAGCACACGATTTTATCCAATCTGTTTAACAATTCGGGCTTGAAATATCGGCCGAGGCCTTTCTCAAGCGCTCTGCTCTCAGCCTCCCTTGATCCGCCACCCGAAAAGCCGAGCTCTCCCCTAACCGAGCCGCCACACATTCCCGCATTTGCAGTCATGATTATAATGCTGTTCTTAAAAGAGGCAGCTCTGCCGCTTGAGTCCGTCAGGGTACCGTCCTCTATGACCTGCAGAAAAAGATTCAAAACATCTCCGTGTGCCTTTTCGGCCTCGTCAAGCAGAATCACCGAGTAGGGCGCCCTCCTGATTCGCTCCGTCAGAGCACCGCCCTCATCAAAGCCCTTGTAGCCCGGAGGTGCTCCTATAAGCCGTGAAACCGAATGGCTTTCACCGTATTCCGACATATCAAGCCGTATGAGAGAGCGTTCACTTCCGAAAAGCGCCTGTGCAACTGCTTTGCACATCTCTGTTTTTCCGACACCGGGAGAGCCGACAAAGAGAAAGCTGCCTATCGGCCGCCCCTCGTCTCCGAGACCGAGTCTTGCTCTCTTAAGTGCGCTGCACACTGCATGCGCCGCCTCGGCCTGGCCGATAACACGGGTGTTTATACGACCCTCAAGCTCATTGAAGCGGCTCTCCTCGCTTTTTGAAAGCTCACCGACGGATATTCCCGTCATTTCGGAGATTATTTTTTCAAGCTCCTTCACCTGCAGCTCCGACTCCGTTACAGCCTCTCCGGCCGAGCACACACAGCCGAGTCTGTGCCGAGCCGCAGCCTCATCGATGAGATCAATTGCCTTATCGGGCAGAAATCGGTCGTTAATATAACGGGAGGAAAGCTCTATTGCCGCACTGAGCACACGAGCACTGATTTTAACCCCGTGAAACTGCTCGAATTCACTTTTTATCCCCGAAAGTATTTCGAAGCAGGCGTGGCCGTCCGGCTCACCGACAGTTACCGGCTGAAATCTTCTTTCGAGTGCAGGATCCTTTTCAACGGTTTTTCTGTATTCGTCAACGGTCGTCGCACCGATCAAATGCAGCTCTCCGCGCGCAAGGCAAGGCTTCAGCATGTTTGCCGCGTCGGTCGAGCCCTCTGCCGAGCCTGCACCGACTATTGTATGAAGC
>CAZDEI010000099.1:0-4443 GCA_964504325.1 uncultured Eubacteriales bacterium
ATATATAAGACAGACCCAAAGCTATCCGAGCCTTGATATGAACTGCCCCACCGTTTTCAGGCTTGTTTACAATGTCGAATTCGACAGCTTCAACATGATAGGCATAATGCTCGGCGGCCTTGCGGCTGTAACGGTGCTTTATGTCGGCTGGCGGCTCAGGGACAGGCTTGACGGCAGTCGGCTGCTTGCGCTCTTTTGTCTGTCGGCGGTCGCGCTTGTGTATTTCCTGCCGCGCATGCATGAAAGATATTATTTTCTTGCCGATGTGTTTTCCCTTATGCTTGTGCTTGTCAACCGAAAATATTGGTATGCTCCGACCGTGATCATTCTTTCATCCTTTACGGCGTATGCATATTACCTTTTCGGGGGTGTGACACTGATCGATTACGTTTGGCTTTCGCTTACCCTTCTTGCGGTGATATCGAGACTGACCTTCGACATTATTCGTGACGGTACAAGGGCCGCGAGCTCGCCTCTTGAAGCAGACTGTCGGGAGGCGGAGCGGTAATGGTCAGCATAGGAAACAGCTGGGATACCCTCCTTGCGGAGGAATTCAAAAGCGAGTATTATCTCAGACTCAGAGAGTTTTTGAAGAACGAATACCGAAGCACAACGGTGTATCCCGATATGCATGACATTTTCAACAGCCTTCGAGCGGTTGATTACGGTGATGTGTCGGTCGTGATTATCGGGCAGGACCCCTATCACGAGCCCGGACAGGCGCACGGGCTTTCCTTTTCGGTAAAGCCAGGAACACCGCCTCCGCCCTCGCTTGTGAATATATTTAACGAGCTTAAGAGTGATATGGGCTGTAAAATTCCCGACAACGGCTGTCTTTTGCCCTGGGCGGAGCAGGGTGTGCTGCTTTTGAACACCGTGCTTACGGTGCGCAGAGGTGAGGCCAATTCTCACCGCGGCAAGGGCTGGGAGCAGCTCACCGACAAAATAATTTCTCTGCTGAACGAGAGAGAAAAGCCGATGGTGTTCCTGTTATGGGGAAGTCAGGCTCAGGCAAAGACCTCTCTGCTGACAAATCCTCGGCATCTTGTGCTGAAATCGGTGCATCCGAGTCCCCTTTCCGCCTACAGAGGCTTCTTCGGCTGCAGGCATTTCAGCAGGGCAAACGCATTTTTGGAAAAAAACGGAAGGAAGCCAATAAATTGGCAGATACCCGATATAAATTCTCAGGAGAGTGATTCAAATGAATAAAAAAATACTTTCTCTGCTTTCCGATGACGCGCGCATGTCAACTGCGGACATCGCCGTGATAACCGGACTTACCGAAAAGCAGGTCGCAGACGAGATAGCCGAGATGAGCCGCAGTGGTCTCATAAGAGGCTACAAGGCTGTAATAGATTGGGAAAGACTTGATACCGCAAAGGTCTCGGCGCTTATCGAGCTCAAGGTGACTCCGCAGTCTGATTTCGGCTTTGAGTCGCTTGCCGAAACCGTAGCAAAGTATGATGAGGTAGAGTCGGTATATCTTATGTCGGGCGCTTACGACTTCTGCGTCATGGTCAAGGGAAAAACCTTTCAGGAGGTTGCCATGTTCGTGGCAAAGAGGCTTGCTCCCATGAAGGGCGTGGTCTCGACGGCCACTCATTTTGTTCTGCGCAGATATAAGGAGCTCGATGTAATGCTCTGCGATGCCGATGCGGATGACAGAGGGAGCTTTTCACTGTGATGGATTACGATAAGATCATAAACCCGACGCTGGCGGAGATCAAGCCGTCGGGCATAAGGAAGTTTTTTGATATCGCAGAGGAGATGGAGGGGGTTATTTCACTCGGCGTGGGTGAGCCCGATTTCCTTACTCCGTGGCATATCAGAGAGGCGGGAATTGCTTCTCTCGAGGCAGGAAAAACAAGATACACCTCAAATTGGGGACTTAAGTTGCTTCGAGATGAAATAGCCGCCTATAACCGCCGCCGCTTCGGACTTGAGTACGATCCGACCTCGGAAATTCTGGTCACCGTGGGCGGAAGCGAGGCGATAGATATTGCCGTCAGGGCACTTGTTTCTCCCGGCGACGAGGTGCTCATCCCCGAGCCGAGCTTTGTTTGCTACGACCCCATAACAAGACTTGCGGGCGGCGTACCCGTTCCCGTTCCGACCGATGCCTCAAACGGCTTCCGTCTTACGGCGGAGCAGCTTGCCTCGAGGATAACTCCGAAAACAAAGCTGCTTATAATGCCCTATCCGAACAATCCCACGGGTGCCATTATGGAGCGTGAGGATCTTGAGCCGATAGCTCGTCTGCTTCGCGAAACCGACATAATGCTTCTGTCTGATGAAATTTATGCGGAGCTTACCTACGGAGGCAAGCAGCATGTTTCGATTGCCTCAATAGAGGGCATGCAGGAGCGCACTATATTGGTAGGCGGCTTTTCAAAGACCTTTTCAATGACAGGCTGGCGCCTCGGCTATGCCTGCGGCCCCGCGCCCGTGCTTAAGCAGATGACAAAGGCACATCAGTTTGCGATAATGAGTGCTCCCACTACGGCTCAGCATGCCGCGATCGAGGCGCTGAGAAACGGCAGCGAGGATGTCGCCCGTATGCTCGAGCAGTATGACAGCCGCCGCCGTATAATAGTTGATGGCTTTAACCGACTCGGGCTTGAGTGCTTTCAGCCGCAGGGAGCCTTTTATTCCTTCCCCTGCATAAAAAGCACCGGACTTACAAGTGAGGAATTCTGCGAAAGGCTGCTGTATTCGAAAAAGGTTGCGCTCGTTCCGGGTTCGGCCTTCGGCGCAAGCGGAGAGGGCTATGTCAGAGCCTCCTACTGCTATTCCATCGAGCATATAAAGACCGCTCTTAAAAAGGTCGGCGAATTTTTAGAGGAGCTTGGTATCGGGCAATGAGACTGAGTCGCAGGGCATATGCCAAGATAAATCTCTTCCTTTCCGTCACGGGCAGGGAGCCAAACGGATATCACACGGTCGAAAATATAATGCAGACCGTTTCGCTTGCAGACACCGTTACGCTTGAAACGGGGGACGGTATAAATGGAATCACCGTGCTTTCAACCGACAGTGAGCTCGGCGGTGAGGCGGATATTGTGTGGCTGGCCGCAGGCAAATATCTTTCGGCGGCCGAGATAGGACAGGGAGTTCGTATTTCCGTGGATAAGCGGATCCCGAAGGCGGCCGGACTCGGCGGCGGAAGCTCCGATGCGGCTGCTGCGCTGCTGCTCCTGAACAGTGCCTTCGGCAGGCTGACGACCGAGGAGCTTGCGGTGATTGCCGCGGAGCTCGGTGCCGATGTGCCCTTTTTCCTTGTCGGCGGAACCGCACTGTGCACTCATTACGGTGAGGTGATCGAGCCGTTGCCCTGCGCTCCCGAGCTCGAGCTGCTTATTGTTAAGGCTGGTGAAAAGCGGTCTACTGCCGAAATGTACTCACTTCTTGACGGACAGACCGATGCCGAGGCGTGCCGTCCCGAGCTCGACAGCATGCTGAAGGCTCTCGACGCCGCAAATCACGAAAAGCTCTGCTCGGCGATATATAATTCATTTGATGTTGCATGGCAGGACACACCCGTTCATGCGGTGCTTGAAAAAATGAGAAGAGCCGGAGCTCTTGCAGCTACGGTGAGCGGCTCGGGACCGAGCTGCTTCGGCATTTTCCCGAATGAGACTGCGGCAAAAAACGCCATCGATGAGCTCTCGGACGAGAGGGCCTCGATATTCCTTTGCCGAACCGTGGGAAGGAAGGCTGTCGAGCGGCAATAATACCGCATGGATTAAGGAGATATTGACTTGAAAAGAGCTTTTGCATTGCTTGCCGTTGCGCTTTGCCTTGTATCGGCCTGCGGCTGCTCTCCCTCTGATCCTTCGATCACAAGCTCCGTATTTAAAATCAGGGCGACGCTTGAAGAAACCGTCAAGGCAATGAGCATTGAGGAGCTTGTGGGACAGTGCTTTTTGGCAAGATGCCCCGAGAAGCTGCAGCTGGAGGATATTAAAACCTACAAGCTCGGCGGATATGTGCTTTTCGGCAGGGATTTTTCGGGACTCTCGCCCGAGGAAGCAAAGGCAAAAATCGCCGCCGATCAGTCCGCTGCCGACATCCCGCTTTTGATAGCCGTGGATGAGGAGGGTGGCACGGTAAACCGCGTCAGCTGCTACTCTCAGTACAGAGAGACTCCCTTCTCCTCACCCAAGGAGCTGTTTGCAAAGGGAGGCTTCGGGGCGGTCGAGAATGAGACTGTTGAAAAGGCTCGACTTTTGACCGGACTCGGAATAAATGTTAACCTTGCTCCCGTCTGCGATATAACCGACGAGGGCTGTTATATGTATGACCGCTCCTTTGCGGATACGCCGACCGCAGTGTCGGAGCTTGTACGCCTTACCGTCGGGCTAAGCCGTCAAAACGGTATCGGCTCGGTGCTCCGAATACTCAAATGGAAGCGGTCGCTCGGACTGCTGTGAAAATTTCTTATAC
>CAZDEI010000100.1:0-4442 GCA_964504325.1 uncultured Eubacteriales bacterium
ACCACCGTATTTTCGTGCCAGCGGTATTCATTCTCTGGTGCCTGATGCTGTGTTTCAAATGCCTTTATGTCCATTTGGCGGTGCTCGATGAGGAGCTTTATCAAGCCCTCTCTGCCCTTCCGAATTATATAATCCTTGAGGCTCCCGAGGCTTACAGGGAGCTTTTTGAACGGCTGATCCGCTGCTTTAATTCTCTGTCCGAGCAAAGCAGACTGCTTGAACAGGCTCTGATTTTCGAGCTGATATATATGCTCTCCTGTGAAACAGGGGCTCAGAGCGCCGCTGCGTCCGCGGAAATAAATCCAACCGTGCGAAGGGCGATTGCCTATATTCAGGATAATCTGACCTCGGATTTAAGACTTGAGACCCTCGCAAGGCAGGTTTCACTCAGTCCGATTCATTTTCATAACTGCTTCAAGGCGGCAACCGGCAAAACCCTGCGAATATATATCGAGGACGAGCGCATAAAGCGTTCGGTTGAGCTTATGCTCGCAACCGATATGAGTCTTACAGAGATCGCCTATGCCTGCGGCTTTTCCTCTCAAAGCTACTTCAGCTATGCCTTCAAGCGCAAAATGCATTGCTCACCCAGAAAATACGCTCGGCTTGCCAATTCCGCCTACGGAGGCCGTCAATAGCAGCCCTGCTCCGTAAAATTAAGCCCCGCAAAGCAATTTGTGCTTTGCGGGGCTTTTGCATATTTTCGTACTTGGAGCCCGGCCGCTCAATGCATCGTCCTGCCTTAAGGAGAGCGTTATTTTATCGTATCGGCAGCCGTCCTCAGCAGCTCCGTGAGCTCTCCGAGTGCCAAACCGCCGTATACCCTGTCGTTGCTCAGTGAGCTAAGCTCCGACAATACACCGTTGAGGCTTTCGCGATCGATTGCATCGAGGTCTATCTCCTCAATGGCATTCTTTGCTTTGTCGCGGGGCGGAATCAGTTCGCGGAAAAAGCGAAGCGGATCGGCATCGCACTCAAAGCAGCCGACGGCGACCGAGAACAGCGCTTTTCTGTACTCCTCACCGTATTCGCAGCCCTCATTATTCCACACGCGATCGGCAAAGAGCGCCGTGCAAATCGGCAGAGAGCAGCCGTAAAAGGAATACAGCGGATTGCCGAGCTCCCAGGCGCACATTTCTCCTCCGATAATATTTCCCTTTACCTCGGTCTCACCAAGCATATCGGTATGTGTGCTCCAGTGCTTCAGCTTATCCTGCTGCATGTACTCGGGAAAATCGACATAGGTATATCTGTAATGAGCATTTATCACGGTAAAGCCCTGCTCGGCAAGCGCCGCAAGCACGCCTCTTCTGTCGGTGATAACTCCGCCATTCCAATATTCAATTACCGTATCCTTCGGGATATCTATGGGATTAAAGACATCGAGCTGATCGTTCCACATCATCATTTTTTTGCCGCAGGAGGTCACGATTTCGTGCATTCTGCGTATCACATAGCAGTAAAGCTCGCGGAGCTCGGTAATTCCCTCCGCCTCCATTCGCTTTTTACAGGCATGGCAGTTATCCCAATGCGAATGAGCAGCGAGATGGTCAAAGCGCATTTCATCGCCGCCGATGTGTATATATTTTCCGTCAAACACCCGACAGAGCTCCTGCACGATTCGTGCATATATCTCATAGGTGCTTTCCTTTCCCGCGCAAACAACCCAGCTGCTGACACACCTCTTATTGTCGGTGAATTCCCTTTTTCTCGGCTCGGTGACCGCCTTAACGGCCTCCACTGCCCTGCGCCTGTCAATTATGTCACAGGCAAGCTCGGGAAGAGCCTTGATTTGATTCACGGCGTGGGCGGGAATTTCTATTTCCGGAATTACCTCTATGGCGAGGAGCCTGCAATATTCGACCAGCTCCGACATTTCGCGCCTCGTATACTGCCTGTGTCCGTCGGGATTCGGCACCACCTCCGACTCAAGCACATAGGACTGTCTGTCCATCAAATGAAAATGGACATGGTTGTATTTGAGCAGGGCCATGCGCAGCAGCTGCTCTCTCAGCACGGGGAGCTCGACATAGCCCCTTGCAAGATCCAGCATGCAGGAGCGAAAGCTGTTGTCGGGAGCATCCTTTATTTCACAGCAGGGAAGTCTGCCTCCGCGAAGCATCTGAGCAAGTGTCGCCATTGCATTACGAAGTCCCTCATAATCACCCTGACTGACGGTGATTTCTCTTTCGGCTACCTCAAGCTCATACGCACCGGCGGTCTGCTCCTCCCGTTCAAGTATTCTGACATTCGGAGCTGCGCCCGATTTAATCTCCGCTGCCGGCAAAAACAGCGAAAGCAGCCGCACGGCACGCTGCGCAGACTCACCTTTGCTGTCAAAGATAAGCTCGCCCTTAAAAGCGCCCACCGCCTCCGCTTTGCTTTTTACTCTCGGTAATATCATGTGTCCTCCCACTGCAAGCAGGCCTCTATGCCGAACGGAAGAGAGACCTGCTGAATTCAGTAATTATTTTAAAATAAGCTTTTCGTCATTCAGCTCAAAGGGATGTATCTCTGCGTGGACATTCTCCCAGCCTACGGTGTGTCCCTCATTGAAAAGATGATATGCGATGTAATCGGTTTCTCCGTCCGAAAATACCGAGCAGTGACCTGGGCCGTTTATGCCGTCAGCCTTTGAAAGTATGGGGTGTGAGCACTTGGTCCAGCTTTCCCTCTTCATCGGATCATCTCCCGTCAGGGTAAGCATGGCTATGCAGTAATTGTTCCAATTTGAGGATGAGCCCGAGTAAAAAATACGCAGTGTATCACCCTTGATATATGCCGCCGGTCCCTCGTTGATGTAAGGAATTCCGGGACTGTCGGCCGTCAGCTTTTCCCATTCATATTCGGGCTCGGATATCATAACGCGCTCGCTTGAAATTGTGAGCGGATCGCTCATTTCGGCTCTGTAAAGCTTTTGGCTGACATTATCACTGCCCTCCCAGCCCGACCAGACGGTATAGCGCACGCCCTTCCATTCGAAAACAGTTCCGTCAATGGCCCATCTGTCTGTCGAATCGGTAAGCTTGCCCGCCATGTGAAAGGGAACGGTCGGATCGTCGCAGCCGTTTTCAAGCACATACATCCGATGATTGTCGTTGTTACCGTCATCACAGGCAACATAAATGTAGCATTTTCCGTCCAAAAAGTGCAGCTCGGGAGCCCAAAGCTCCTTGCTGTACTCCCTGTTGTCCTCGGGAATATAAACAATGAACTGCTCTGCAGATATAAGCTCCTCCGGCTTCTTCGCCGCAGATACGCCGACTGCACCTCGTCCGTCCTCGGTCATTGTGATGAAGCAATGATAAAAATATTCATTATGCTTAATTACCCACGGGTCTCTTCCGCGAAACGCAGTTTCCGTTAACAGCATAATACCACTCCTTTTCATAGGTCTTGTTGCTTTTTGCGCGGCAGCCTCGCCGCCGAATACAGTATACTATATTTTTCAAGATTTTTCAATCTTAACGGCAGGAGGCATTTCTCACCGCCTACCGTTGATCTTGCAAAAGCCATCAGCCACGCATATCCGCACGTATCTAAAATCCCACTGTAGATCTGCTTCGGATTTTTGTTTACCGAGCTGCATATTCTTAAAAGGCTGTACCGCTGTTATAGGCTCCTCGTTTCCGCCTTGACGCTCCTCTTAATCGGAAGCGCGGCACATACAATTCGCAATACCGCATACATGAAAATAAGGATAAAGAAAAGTATCATTTCCTCGCTGAAGACCTTCGATACATACTTGTAAAGAAAATTTGCCATCGAGTCCGTAAAGGCCAAGGCCGATAATAAAATCAGATTTGAAATAATATTAAGAACGGTTTTCGCCGCTGTTTTCGGCCTGAATAAAAAATAATACAAGGTATAAAAGAAATCGGCCTCATAAAAAACAGCAAATCCACCGATCACCAACACAATAGCCGTTTCAAGACCCGCTAATTTGTCATCGCTGTTCAAATTAGAGTTATATGATGTGCCTGCAGAAGCAAGAAAAAATATAGCCGTGAATATAATCACCGTTGAAAAAGCAGCAATGACAATTTTCTTTTTCATAATACTACACCTCAACAGAATAATAGCACAGACATGGCAAAAAAGCAACAAATACGGGAAATTTGTAATCAACGGACGGTCGGCAGCTCAGCTGCAAATATAATAAATTAAGCGCAAGGCAAAGCCCTGCTCTTACAATCCGTGCCGCATGCACACCGAACTTATTACTTCTTACTTTTGACTAATTACTTACCAAAACACAACCCATCCGCCGTCAAGGCGGATTTCATCCCCGTTGGGGATTTCATCTGCATCAGCAGATTTCATCCACTCGAAAGGGTGGATTTAATTAAAAAAGCACTTGCGAAAGCAAGTGCTTTTTCTGGCGCCTCAAGTAGGACTCGAACCTACGACACCGCGGTTAACAGCCGCGTGCTCTACCGACT
>CAZDEI010000101.1:0-4412 GCA_964504325.1 uncultured Eubacteriales bacterium
CTGCTGCATATTATGCGTTACTATTATAATAGTGTATTTTTTGCGTAAATTCAATGTCAGTTCTTCGATTTTTGAGGTTGAAATCGGATCGAGAGCGCTCGTCGGCTCATCCATAAGCAGTACATGGGGCTTTACCGCAAGCGCTCTTGCTATGCAAAGCCTTTGCTGCTGACCTCCCGAAAGTCCGAGCGCGTTTTTCTTCAGCCTGTCCTTTACCTCATCCCAAATTGCCGCATTTCGAAGTGCCTCCTCAACGATACCGTCAAGCTCCATTCGGTTCTTTACGCCGTGTGTTCGCGGTCCGTAGGCTACATTGTCGTAAATGCTCATCGGAAAGGGATTCGGCTTTTGAAATACCATTCCGATATTGCGCCTGAGCTCATTTACATCGGTGCTCCTGTCGAATATGTCAAGCCCGTCATATTCGACCCGGCCGGTGATTTTGACCGACGGAATGAGATCGTTCATACGGTTGAGGGTTTTGAGAAAGGTGGATTTTCCGCAGCCCGAGGGGCCTATCAGAGCGGTTATGCTGTTTTCGGGAATATCCGCATTGATGCCATTAAGGGCCTGTGTAGCTCCGTACCACAGGCAAAGCTCGCGAGTGGTTATTATATTTTTCATATGCTCCTCCGTTTGGCAAGGTGTCTGCCCACGAGTGAGGCCGACTGGTTAATAAGAAGGGTGAGTATCATCAGTATTGCCGCTATTGCAAAGCCGACCTCGAATTCGCCCTCCTCCTTGACATAGACATAAAGAGCGACGGTAAGAGTCGCACCCGGTCGCATAAGTGCATCGAATATGCCGTTCAGGGAGTGTGCAAGACCTGCCGTAAACATCAGCGCGGCGGATTCACCGAGAATTCTGCCGACGGAAAGGATACAGCCCGTGATAACTCCGTCCAGACAGCCCGGCAGTACAACGGTGCGGATAACTCTCCATTTTCCGGCGCCGAGTCCGAAGGCTCCTTCACGGTATGCCTGCGGTACTGTTTTCAAGCTTTCCTGCGCTGTTCGCATTACCGTCGGAAGATTCATTATCACAAGTGTCATGGCACCTGCAAGCAGGCTTGTGCCGAAGGTGTTGCTGAACAGCAGCATTCCGACGAGTCCGTATATTATCGAAGGAATCCCCGAAAGTGTCTCCGCGGCATATTCGATTATGCCGACGATCCGTTTGTTTTTTGCATATTCGGTTAAATATATTGCGGCTCCGACACCGAGCGGCAGAACGAGCACAAGCGTCGCCGCAACGACGTAGAGAGTGTTGAGTATGTCGGGCAGAATTCCGATTCGCCCCTCGAGCCTGCTCGGCTTTGTTGTCAGCAGCTCAAGGCTTAACTCGGGTAAACCCTTTCCAAGCACATATACAAGCAAAAAAAGCGCGAGGGCGGCGGTTATAACCACCGATACCGTCATGGCAATTCGAAGTGTGCCTATATAAATTTTTCTTTTGGCTTTCATTTTATTTTGATTTCTCCCGCTTCAAGAAGAAGTTAAGTGTGGCATTCACAAGCATTATAAAGAGATAAAGCACAAGAGCAATCGAAAAGAGAGCATCTCTTTGAAGACTGCCCGGACTTGAATAGGACATTTCACTTGCAACCGCTGTGGTGAGAAAGCGAACGCTTTGGAACAGGGAGGGCATATTCGCAACATTTCCCGCAACCATCATTACAGCCATCGCCTCACCGATCGCACGGCCGACACCGAGCACGACTGCAGCGGCAATACCGCTTTTGGCAGCAGGCACCGAAACCCTGAAGTAGGTTTCGACAGGCGTGGCTCCGAGTGCAAGAGAGCCGTTCTCATATTCCCTCGGCACGCTGTCGAGTGCGTTAACAGACACCTTTATTATGTTGGGCAGTATCATAACGGCGAGAACGATGATTGCCGCCAAAAGGCTTGCTCCGTCGGGAATGTCGAAAAGCTTACGAATCGCGGGAACAAGCACGAGCATGCCGACAAGTCCGTAAACGACCGAGGGAATACCGGCAAGCAGCTCCACTGCCTTTTCCATCACCGTACGAATCGGGCTCGGTGCGAGCTTGGAAAGATATACCGCCGTAAAAAAGCCGATGGGCACGCCTATCACAAGAGCGCCTGCCATGCCGTAAACGCTTGTCAGAATAAAGGGCAGAATTCCGAATTTCGGCTCTGCTGCCGTAGAGGCCCATTCCTTGCCGAAAAGAAAATCGACAAGACCGATTTCGGCAATTGCAGGTATTCCGGAGATTATCAGGTATACGGTTATAAGCAGCACACAGCTCACCGTTACAAGACCTAAAATCAGGAATATACCGTGCACCGTTCTTTCAAACAATCTGTTTTTCTTCATTTGAGCACCTCAAAACGGGTATAACGACGGCGACAAGGTCACCGTCGTCTTGCAAGCCCTGCTTCAGTTTGCGGGAACCGCTCCGGCCTTGGAAATTATGTCAGCGGCTCCGGAGGAGGTTATGTAGTCAAAGAAGCCCTGTGCCTCACTTGAAAGCTCGGTGCCCTCTCTGGTTACGAGAACGAAGGGGCGCTGCAGCCTGTAGCTTCCGTCCTTTACGGTTGCCTCACTCGGTGCGACTCCGTCAATCGAAAGCACCTTTACGGTGTCCTTGACCGATGCAAGAGAAGCGTAGCCGACGGCATTCGGATTGCCTGCTACTGTCGTAATCACATCGCCCGTCGAGGTAAGCTCCTGACGGTAGGCGCATTTGTCCTTGGTATCGGTGAGGGACTCGAAGCCGTCACGAGTTCCGCTGCCGGCCTCTCTGCCGATAAGCACTATTTCTCCGTCGCTGCCTCCGAGCTCACTCCAGTTTTTGATTTCTCCCGTAAAAATTTTCGTTACCGTTTCGGCATCAAGCCCGACCACTGGATTTTCGGTATTTACTATTATTGCGATTCCGTCATAGGCGAGCACCGTTGCCTTAAGTCCCTTTGCGGCCTCCTCAGCCTTAAGTGCTCTTGAGGAAAGTCCTATGTCGCAGCGTCCCTCAAGCACGGCAAGAATTCCCGTTCCCGAGCCGGAGCCGTTGTAGGTGACCGTGACACCGGCTTCGTTTTCATAGGCCTCTGCAAGCGAGCCTATAACCTTGCTCATCGATGTAGAGCCGTCTGTGGTGACTGCATTTCCCTTGCCGCATCCGACAAGTGCCGTACAAAGCAGAGCGGCAACTGCAAGCAGTGCAATACTTCTTTTTGCTTTTTTCATTTTACTGATTCTCCTTTTTTCTCTCTATGCCTATATTTTATTCCTATTGGGTAAAATCCGTAAGCAGGGCGATGTAAAATCGCAGTAAAGGAGTAAAAAACAAAAAAGCCGAGAGCTCTCGGCACGGTGTACCGGTGGCTCTCGGCTTATATAAGGCTTTATGCCCTTGCTTCGCAATAAATGCAGCGATATATCCTGTTTCCTCTGTCGGTGAGCTTGAAAACGCTGTCAAGCTCCTGCTCGCAGGAGGTTATGCAGCTCGGGTTTTTGCATTTGATTACATTGGTGAGCTTCTCGGGCAGAGACATCGACCTTTTCTCGATCGTAGCAGCGTTTTTGATTGTGCTCACGGTGGCCTCCGGGGCGACATAGCCGATCACATCAAGCTTCAAAGCTGTTTCCGCAGCTATTATGATGATGTCCTTTTTTCCGAATTTCCCACTGCTCGCGTTTTTGATTATGATGACCTCTGCATCGAGCTCATCGAGCTTCAAAAGCTCGTAAAGCTTCATTGCACGGCCCGCAGGTATGTGATCTATTACAACGCCGTTTTGAATGGAATCGATTTTCACAGGCTGCCCGCCTCCTTTAAAAGCTTGAGAATAAGCGCCATTCGCATGTATTTACCGTTTGACACCTGCTTGAAATAGCAGGCACGGGGATCGCTGTCAACGGCAACACTGATTTCGTTGACGCGCGGCAGGGGATGCAACACCGAAAGCTCCGCCTTGGCGCCGAGCAGCTTTTCGGGAGTGAGAATGTAGCTGTCCTTTAAGCGAAGATAATCCTCCTCGTTAAAGAACCTTTCTCGCTGAACTCTTGTCATGTAAAGAATATCGAGCTCGGGCATTGCCGCCTCCAAATCGGAGGTTTCCTCAAAGGCAATACCGTTTTTGAGAAGCACATCGTTTTTTACATAATCGGGGAGCCGCAGCTCATCGGGAGAAATGAGCACGATTTTTATATCCGAATAGCGGCTCAGGGCGTTTATGAGTGAGTGCACCGTTCTGCCGAATTTGAGATCACCGCAAAAGCCGACAGTAAGCCCGTTAAGTCGACCCTTTTCGCGCTTGATCGTCAAAAGATCCGCGAGAGTTTGCGTGGGATGGCAGTGTCCGCCGTCACCTGCGTTGATAACGGGAACCGAGGCGTTCATTGCCGCTACAAGCGCGGCGCCCTCCTTGGGATGACGCATAGCTATAATG
>CAZDEI010000102.1:0-4310 GCA_964504325.1 uncultured Eubacteriales bacterium
CTCGTCGCTCAAGTATCAGCTTATCGATATGGAAACCGAAAAGGTTCTTGCCAAGGGTCTTTGCGAAAGAATAGGAGTTACCGGCTGTATAACTCACAAGGCGGCCGACGGTCGCGTATACAAGGCGGACACACCCATGCCGACGCATTCCGAGGCCTTCAATGCGGTTATGTATGCCATGACCGAGAGTGAGGCAAGCGTAATAGCCTCCTACTCCGAAATATCCGCCGTCGGACACAGGGTCGTTCAGGGCGGAGATATTTACGCAAGCTCGGTTTTGATCGATGACGAGGCTTTGAAAAACATCGAGAGCCTTTCGGAGCTTGCTCCGCTTCACAACCCTGCGAATGTGCTCGGCATAAAGGCCTGCAGGGAGCTTTTCGGTGACAGCGTGCCTCAGGTTGCGGTTTTCGACACCTCCTTTCATCAGACCATGGAGGCCGCTCAGTACATATATCCGATACCCTATGAGTACTATGAGAAGTACAAGGTTCGCAGATACGGCGCTCACGGAACCTCTCACCGCTATGTAAGCGACACTCTTTATAAGGAATTCGGCATCGATCGCGATAATTCCAGAGTAATAACCTGCCATCTCGGCAACGGCTGCTCCATAACCGCCATAAAAAACGGCGTGTGCTATGATACCTCAATGGGCTTCACTCCGCTTGACGGCTTTATGATGGGAACTCGCAGCGGTGCTCTCGATCCCTCGGTCATTACATATATCGCTCAGAAGGAGGGAATCTCGGCCGATGAGATGTCGAATATTCTGAACAAGAAGTCGGGCGTGCTCGGTGTTTCGGGGGTCTCGAACGACAACCGAGATGTCTGTGCCGCGGCCGAAAAGGGAAATCTGCGCGCAAGGCTTGCCTCCGATATGCAGAGATATGAGATACTTAAGTTTATCGGTGCCTATACCGCAGCACTCGGCGGCGTCGATGCAATAGTTTTCACCGGCGGAATAGGTGAAAACGATTCCGAGCTTCGCGAGTATATCATGACCTCACTTTCTTATATGAATATCAAATGCGACAGGGAGCACAACGCCTTAAGAGGCGAGGATGTCCGCATTTCCACCGAGGATTCCTCGGTAGGGGTTTATGTCATTCCCACCAACGAGGAGCTTGTTATCGCCCGTGATACACGTGCTCTCATATAAAATAAGGAGCTTTAAGCATGAGTACATCCAAGGAAATTAAGCAGGCAGTGCTTTCCGGCAAATACAAGGCAGCGCTCGAGAGCCTGTACCGCGATACCGCGGCGGCCGAAAAAAGATACGCAGCTCTTATCGAGGCCTTTGAGGGCTGTTACGGTGAGGGCAGGGAAATAAGGCTGTTTTCCGCACCGGGACGAACCGAGGTGGGAGGAAATCACACCGACCATCAGCACGGCAGAGTCGTTGCGGCGGGAATCGATCTCGATGTTATAGCCGCTGTTTCTCTCAACGGCGAAAATGTTATCAGAATCAAATCGGAGGGCTATGACGAGGATGTCATTGCGCTTGACGAGCTTGAGCCGAGACAGGAGGAGCACGGCAGAGCCTCCGCTCTCATCAGGGGAACCGTTGCCGAAATGAAGCGCAGGGGCGCCGAGCTTCGCGGCTTTGATGCCTATACGGTATCCAATGTTCTCAAGGGCTCGGGAATGTCCTCCTCGGCTGCCTTTGAGGTGCTTGTCGCAACGATCGTAAACGAGCTCTTCAACGAAGGCAGAACCGATCCCGTCGAGATAGCAAAGGTCTCTCAGTATGCCGAAAACCGCTATTTCGGCAAGCCCTGCGGTCTTATGGATCAAACGGCCTGCTCGGTCGGCAGCTTTATAGCAATAGATTTTCTTGATCCCGAAAAGCCGATCGTGGAAAAGCTTGAATTTGATCTTGCCGAGCACGGCTATGAGCTTTGCATTGTGGACTGCGGCGGAAACCATGCCGCCCTTACGGGTGACTATGCCGCGATTACCGATGAAATGCGCGCTGCGGCAGAGGTCTTCGGTGAAAAATATTTACGCAGCGTATCGCTTGAGCAGCTGCTTTCACGCGCTGCCGAGGTGCGCGCGGCTGCAGGCGACAGAGGCATGCTCAGAGCAATTCATTTTGTTGAGGAGAACGAAAGAGTTCTCAAGCAGACCGAGGCACTGAGAAGCGGCGATATCAAGAGCTTTCTTGAGCTTGTTGAGCTTTCGGGACGCTCCTCCGAGGTGCTTCTGCAGAACCTTTATTCTGCCTCGGAGCCGACGGTACAGCCCCTGCTGCTTGCGGTAGAGCTTTCCAAGAGAATACTCGGCGGAGAGGGCGCCTCCCGTGTGCACGGAGGCGGCTTTGCGGGAACGATACAGGCCTTTGTGCCGAAGGAGCTTTCCGATAAATACAGGCGTGAAATGTCAGCCGTTTTCGGAGAAGGAGCCTGTCATTTCCTGTCGATAAGACCTGTCGGCGGCATCGAGCTTAAGCTCTGATTTCGCTTAATATACGGCAATAATTAATGCGTACGGTGAGGATTTAATCTTCTTTCCGTGCGCATTTTTTTGCGTATCGTCCCTTGCTTTTGTAAGCAAAAAGGGCCGTTTTTGACCCTGTCTTGCCTGAAAATCGGGTAAAAATGCCGATATCACGCCGATTTTCTCCGTTTGAGCGGTTATTTGTGAATTTAATTCACATAATATTATAGCCTTGCACAATTTTTTCGGACGGCGGAAGGACGAAAAACGGAAAAACAGGTCGAAAAAGCGGGCTTTCGGTTTCCTTTTTCGCGGTTGAAAAAATTCAAAATTGTGCATTATGCACAATAAAATTGCCGCGCGTGATTTGACAATTAACAAATTATTTATTATAATTGAGCGGCCGGAAAAGATTACAAAACTGTAACCTTTTTGAGAATACTGTCAGCAGCTCTTTTCAGAGACTGTATAGGCGATCGGAGCAGGGCTCCGTCGCTCGTAAAGAGGTATTTATGTTTTTTGAATTTTGTAAAGCTGCCGCAGGGGCTCTGCGTGCTTTTTTCGCACAAAAGCGCAACTGCATGGCCGTGCTGGCGGCAACCACACTGCTTTCGGCTGCGTATCTATATATCTCGGCGGCCACCGTTAAGGTGTATGACGGCGAGAGGGTGATGACTGTCAAGACCTTCAACACCGATGCGGCCGCTGTGCTGCAGCAGGCAGGCATTGTCACCTCGGAGTATGACATCACCGAGCTTGACGGGCAGGGAAATGTCAGCATAACACGCACCTTCGAGGTCACCCTCATTGTTGAGGGAAAGGCCGAGACGCTTTATACCGACGGCGGAACCGTAGCGGAGCTCCTTGAGGAAAACGGAGTGGTTTATAATTCCGAGACCGATATACTCAATTATGAAACAGATACACCTCTTTTTGAGGGCATGGTGATCGAGTTCACCGGCGTTGATTACGAGTATTATACCGAGAAGGTTACCATTCCGGCCGAAACCGAGACGGTATATTCGACCTATCTTTATGCGGGAACCGTCAAAACGGTTGCGGGCAGCGACGGAGAAAAAACGATAACCTACCGTAAAAAGCTTATCAACGGCACGGTTTCCGAAACCGTAAGGGTGTCGGAGGAGATTACAAAAAAGCCGGTTGCCGGTATTAAGTATATCGGAACAAAGACGGCTGCCTCCTCGGGCTCTGTGTCGGCCGGAAAGCCCTCCTCGGGCTCCGGCACATATGCCGACACCTCAAAATGGGTCTCACTGCTCAGACCCTCCTCTGCAATCAAGCTTGACAGCAGCGGAGCTCCCATCGGCTATAAAAAGCTTTTGACGGGAATAGCCTCTGCCTACAGCCCCGATGACGGCAGAGCAAGCGCCACGGGCGTTATACTCAAGGCCGGCTATGTTGCGGTCAATCCCAAGCTGATCCCCTACGGCTCAAAGCTCTATATCGTCACCGCAGACGGCTCTGTAATATACGGCTATGCCGTTGCTGCGGATACGGGCGGCTTTGTGGATAAATATCCCGACAGGATCGTCGATCTTTTCTTTGAATCCGAGGCCGAGGCCAACCGCTTCGGACTTAAGAATGTCAAAATATATGTTTTGTAAGGCAAAAAATAAAAGAGGACCGCAGAAAGCTGCGATCCTCTTTGCTTATATATGAGATGATCTGTAAGCCGAGTTCTGTCTTGAACGACTATCTATCTCGATTGCGAATTGCTCCGCAACTCAAGCCGCATTTCCCGACACGCCGGGCAAGCGTACAGTCGGACTTTGCGTTGCTCCGGATAAGGTTTACAGGGTCGGACAGTCTCCTGCCGACCGGTGAGCTCTTACCTCGCCTTTCCACCCTTA
>CAZDEI010000103.1:0-4302 GCA_964504325.1 uncultured Eubacteriales bacterium
ACAAGGATGCCGTTGTAGCCTCCATGCTCATTTGTGAAATGGCAAGCTACTACAAGTCCAAGGGAAAGACCCTCATTGAGGTTTATGCCGAGCTTGAGCGGGAATTCGGCGTTTATCACAACAGCCAGTCAAGCTTCTACTTTGAGGGACAGGACGGCATGGAAAAAATGTCCGCAATGATGAAGGAGCTTTCCGAAAATCCGCCAACCCATATAGGCGGACATAGGGTGGTGCGCGTAGGCGATTACGAGGCCTCAACCATGCTTAACACCGAAACGGGATTCAAGGAGCCCATCACCCTACCGAAATCCCCTGTGCTTTATTTTGATCTCGGCGGCGGAAATTCGATAATCGTTCGTCCCTCGGGCACCGAGCCCAAGATAAAGCTTTATGTCACCGCGACCGCAGAGACCCGTGAAAAAGCCGACGGTATTGCAGAGGAAATCGAAAGCGGACTTAAGAAAACAATGGGAATCTGACCAAGAGCCGGGTCTTGAGCACAGTGCTCCCAAAATAATTTAAAAGCGACGGCAGACACGCCTATCCGTGTCTGCCGTTATTGTTTTAAAAGCAAATGAATTCAAGCCCGAGCAGCCTTCATCTGCAATATTTTTCGATATATCTGTCAATGCACTCGGAAATTATGTGCCGCGCCTCCTCGGGTCCCTCCTCCTCGTTCACGACCGTTTCCTTTCCCTCAAGGCTTTTGTAAACGGTGAAGAAGTGTCTTATTTCACTGCAAATATAACCCGGAAGCTCGGATATCGATCGGTACTCGTTATATGTCGGATCGTTGAAGGGAATGGCGATTATCTTCTCGTCCATTTTGCCGCCGTCAAGCATTTTTATAACGCCTATCGGATAGCAGCGTACAAGGCTCAACGAGCGCAGTCTTTCGCTACAAAGCACAAGCACATCGAGCGGATCACCGTCATCGGCATAGGTTCGCGGAATAAAGCCATAGTTTGCGGGATAATGCGTTGAGGTATAAAGTATTCTGTCAAGTATCAGGTGCCCCGTTTCCTTATCGAGCTCATACTTGTTTTTTGAGCCCTTTTCAATCTCGATTACCGAAATAAAATCATCCGAATGCACCCTTGACGGACTGATATCATGCCAAATATTTGCCATAACGGTTACCTCTTTTCTTTATATTAAGAGCCCTGCTCCTACAGCCACCATTCGTAAAGAATTCCGTACATTTCGCGAACACAGTAGGTGGGAAAGAGCCACCATGCGGTCTTGCCGGAGACCGAGCCCACCTCGGTAATGCCGGCGCTCTCCGCCGCCCTTGAGGCACGGTACTGATGGAATTCGTTTGTGATTATCACAATGCTTTCGTTAAGTCGGTTATCGGCAACCGTTTGCCTTGAAAAGAAAAGATTTTCTCGTGTCGAGGTTGAGCTCTCCTCCTTGAAAAGCCTGTCCGGTGATATTCCGTTGGCGACAAGCCAGCGATACATGCATTCCGCCTCGGTAATTGTCTCGCCCTCGCCCATTCCGCCCGAAAGGACGCAGTCGGCTGTGGGATTTTCCTCGAGATATTTCTTGGCAGCCTCAAGCCTTTCGTTAAGCATCAGGCTTGCTCTTTCTCCGTACACCCTGCAGCCGAGCACAACCGCGGTTGCCCCCTCGCTGCCCGAGACGGAAACAGCAGATGCCATACATGCACAGACGGTGACGGCAAGCACGGCAATCACCGTGACTGCAGCCGACGCCGAGAGGAGCACCGCCTTTCCGACAGCACTGCTCCACACTCTCACAAGCAGCGAATTCACCGTCGGCATCAGACAGGCGTAAAGGGTAAGCAGTAAAAGCACCGCTATGCCCGTTAAATTTCCGATATTAAGCGAAACGAAAAACGATGGAAGCAAAAACCACAGAAGGCCGATGACTCCGACCGTCAGCAGCACTGCTCTTATTATTTCAGCTTTTCCTGTCATGTCTGTCCTCCCCGCAATCCGTCATGCCGTAGGCCCGAGCAAGCCTTGCAATGCTGTCGGTTATTTTTTCTCTCAGCTCACGAGGTGAAAGCAGCTCAACCGCTCCCGCACGGGAAATAATCCAGCTTATAAGTCCGTCGGACACCATCGCCTCTGCGGTAACCGTGAAATATAGGTCGCCGTCGGCTCTGACAGCAGCCCTTTTGCCGAACAGATCCAATATCTGCTCGAGCATGGAGCTCTCGCAGCGCAGGGTTACCGTCTGCTCCTCACCTCCGAACATGTTGAAGGCCTTCGCTGTATAATCGGCGACATCAAACACCGTTTTATAATCACTTACCTCACGAAAATCACGGCAGGTCGCGTCGGTCAGTGTCACCGAGGTGATCCTGTCGACCCTCAAATGCATTAAATTATCATACTTTTCATTATTGCTGATGAGATAGTAATGATCGTCCGCCCAGGTAAGTGCATAGGGGCTGAGCAGAAAGCTTCGGCTGCTTTCCTTTACCGAGCCGTCCTCGAATTTGTGTCGTGTGTAGACGGTTTCGACCTTTTTCGACTCGGATATTGCCGTCCTCAGGCGATCGATATTAATATATATTTTTTCATTATCGCTCTTAATTCTTTTGCTTATGAAAACTCTTTTTCGGTTTTTTACGGCCGACGGCCTGCTGAGAAGTCCCTCAAGCTTGGTTATCAGTTCCTCGGTTTTCTTGGCCGAAATAAGATCGGCCGCCTGCACAGCATCGCAAAGAAGCGCTATTTCGGGCTCCTCAAACTCCCTATAGGCAAGGAAAAAGCCCTTAGGCTCCGAATGCGAGCAGACAATGTCATAGCCAAAGTCGCACAGTGTCCTTATATCTCGGTATATTGATTTGCGCTCTGCTTCAATCCCCACCGAGGCAAGACGGGCGGCTATCGCATCGGCCGTAAGAGGATGCTCCTCGTCGGTTTCGGCCTTGAGTATTGATAGGACATGAAGCAGCTTGAGCTTTTGATCGGATTTGCCTGCCATAAGCTGTCACTCTGCCTTTTCGGACAGGCGCTCGGCGAGTCCGATAAATTCTTCATAGGTATAAAGGGAATTCAGTGCCTCAAGCAGGGCCGCCTGTGAAAGTGAGTCGGGAAGCCCCGAAAGGCGCTTCAGCTCCCTGCGCCTTTCGGCCGAGCCGACGGCACCCGTCAGCCCCGCATTATAAAGCTCAAGACCCGTTATTGGGCGCTTCAAGCCGCTCGGCACCGTGCGTGTCAGGGCGCCTGCGCGCTCAAAGGCCTCAATTATAAGACTGTCCTTTATTCCCTCCACACCGAGCAGGCCCTCTCTTGAGGGCTCGGTCTTTCGCCTTTCCTTTCCCTTGAGCGACGGGACATAGACATTTATCACCTCGCAGCCGCGAACAAGCTCTCGAAGGCGGTTTCTTATCTGCGCTCCGGCCGAATCGCTGTCGGTAACGATTATTATTCCCTTGCTTTCAGCAAGTCGCCTGATATAGGCAGCCTTTTCGGTGCTTTTGAATATGCCGAAGCCCTCGGTGGTGACAATCACGGCATCGAAGATATTGGAAAGCCGAATCTTGTCGTATTTTCCCTCTGTTACTATAACTCTGTCGAGACTGAGCTTCATTTTGAGCTCTCCACGGTAAAGGCAAGCGAAGTCAAAAGCATTTCAAGCTCTGTTTTTTCATCACAACGAGCGGTTTTAAGCCTTTTATCTGTCTCACTCAAAATATCAAGACACCTGAGAAGCGCTTCCTCGGAAAGAAATGAGGCATCTCGGGCGGCGTTTTTTAATCGAAATTTCATATTTTCGCCGTAGCCGAAATCGGCACAGTGCTCCTCGGGTCGCTCGCCTGCTGCTCTGAGCAGCTTTGCCCTGTACATATCGATAAAGGAGCCCGAAAGCACGGTGAGAATATACACCGCGGGAGTTTTTGCGTAAAGCAGCTCTCCGAGCAATCGGTAGACACCTCCCATATCGAGCGCCAAAAGCCGCTTTGAAAGATCATATATCGAGCTTTCTGTGTTTTTCGTGCATATTTTGTCAACGAGCTCGCGCGTTATATTACTGCCGTGTGCATAGGCACAAAGCTTTTCAAGCTCATTTAGCAGAAGTGACAGATCGTTTCCGCAGACCTCGGTCATATACATGGCAACGGGCTGCTGAAGCGTACAGCCTCTTCTCGAGGCACCGTCGCTGAGCATTTTGCTCACCTCACGGTCGCTTCTGTGCTCGAAGACGACAGCCTCACCGCCTGCAGCCGTGATTTTTTTCACGAGTCTTTTGAATTTTTCGGGCGGTCTTTTGAACTCGATGGTCTCGGTTTCGAAGAAGAAAATAAGCAGCGAGGTCTCGGGG